>CAYSLE010000012.1:0-16294 GCA_964431905.1 uncultured Dehalococcoidales bacterium
TTAATAATCACCTGCTCAATCTTCCCTGGATCGGCCTGAATTATGAAGATGTCAGGCTCTAGGTGGGCCTCAATGGTAATGTCTTCAGGAAGGAGGCGCCTGAGCATCTGTTGCACATTTTCAACTACCTCATTCATGTTAAGAGGGACAACCTGCATTGGGTTCTTGCGGCTGAAAAGGAGCAACCGATTGGTCAGCCTAGCCGCTCTTGAGCAAGCAGCATCTATTCCCTTCAGGTACTCACATAAAATATCAGCCCCGCCAACTTCCGTCAGGGCAACATCTGTGTATCCCTTGATAGCCGTGATGACGTTATTGAAGTCATGGGCTATCCCTCCGGCCATCGTCCCGACAGCCTCCATCTTCTGCGCTTGGATAAGTTGCGCTGATAGCTGTTCTTTCTCCTCCTCAGCCCGCTTCCTTTCAGTGATGTCGCGAGCTACCGTTAGGATTTCAAGCGGTTGTCCATCAGCCGACCGTATGAGAGTATGAATGGTTTCGACGACAACTAAGGAGCCATCCTTGCGCTTTAACTCCAGCTCGAGCGTTCTAGACCTGTGCTGGTCGACAGGTTCTTCGCCTATACCGGCCATTTCTTCGGCAAGAGCCCTCATGGCATTCTCAAAGGATACTGGTGTGAAGACCTCTTCCATTGTCTTGTTCATCGCTTCGTCAACAGTGTAGCCTAACAGGTGGGTGACAGAGGGACTGATGTAGTTGAGTCGAGTGGGAGAATCTATATAGACTTTCCAAATCACATCTGTCACGTTTTCCGCGAGTAAGCGATAGCGCCTCTCGCTTTCCTTCAGCGCCTCCTCGGCCCGCTTGTTCTCGGTAATGTTCTTGACGAATACCGAGAGGCCACTTTCCGTGGGATAGGCGCTGATTTCGAAGACAAAGTCTTGGCCACGGAGGTGGTATTCATTCACGAAATGCTGGGGCTTCTTCGTTCTCAACGCCTCACGGTATACGCGTTCTGCTCTCCGCGTCTCTTCAGAGTCTGGGAAAATGTCATAGAGATGTTTGCCCACAGCATTTTCAGCCCAAACCCCGGTGAGTTCTTCAGATGCGCTGTTCCAATAGGTATATCTTAGCTCCTCATCCATCGCGAAAAACACATCGGTGATGCTTTCCGCAAGCTCCTTGAATTTTCTCTCGCTCTGTAGCAGCGCTTCCTCTCCCTGCCTGCGCTCGGTGATATCCCTCATAACTCCGACGAATCCGCTTGGATTTCCGTGGGCATCGCGCATCAGAGCACCGCTAAATTCGGCCTCGAACATCCTACCATTCGCGGCCAAGACTGTATACGTCAGTACCTCCTGCCTTGATCCCTTTTCTAATGCCTGCCTCAGAGCCTCTATGGCGCTGACACGGTCATCGGGCGCTATAAGCTCGAAGGCGCTTCGGCCAATAAGTTCCCGCTTATCGTACCCGGTGATGAGAAGCGCAGCCTTATTCACTTCGACAATATGGCCTTCCAAATCGACAACGACAATCCCGTCTCGAATAGAATCAAATACGGTATGCAGTCTTGCTTCGGACTCGCGGAGCTCCTGCTCCATCCGCCTGCGCTCGGTGATGTCCCAAACGACTCCGAGAACCCCAACGGGATGGCCCACAGAGTCACGAAGAAACGCCATCTTAGCCTCGACCCACACTGTTGAGCCGTCCTTGCATTTTACCTCAAGTTCGATGATGCGTGACCTTTGCCAATTGTTTCCCCCTGTTTCTTGTGCAGCCAGTTCCTCCGCAAGCGCCTTCTTCGCACTCTCAGAGGACTTAGGAGTCAGTATCTCGTCCATCCGCTTGGTCATAAACTCTTCAACGCTGTAGCCTGTCAGTCTTGTGATTGAGGGACTCACGTAGATGTGTCGCAGGTTCAAATCACCGGCCCAGATAACATCATTCACGTTATCAGCAAGTAGACGGTAGCGTGTCTCACTCTCCTGTAGAGCTGCTATAAGGGTACTTCCTATGCTAAGACCATCGTGAGTGACCTGGATTTCGATCTCTTCCGCCTTTGGCTTTGAAGCCCCTTTTGGCTTCACCGCTGGTGTTTTGCTTCTGCGAGTATTCACCGTTCTGTATCACCTATTACCTTTTATTTTATCTGATATTATTGAATCGTATACGATATAATACTAAATTATGTCACCTCTGTCAACCAACTGCGAATCCGCCTACATAACTCTCACGTATGAGCCAGGGGCAGGCAAGGCCAGCACAGCCTGCGAGTAGTGGCCATTGAGAAGGCTATAGCGGGTGATTGAAGCACTCCTTTGTGCGCGAATATAACAAACCCCGTAGAATCCACTCGCTGAACATAGGTACTACTATATCCAACTCTCAACAAGGGAATGCTTCGCTTCTTGAACATTTAATCGATTTGTGGAGTTCCAAGAGAGGCATCCCCAGTCGAGCCCAGCCCCTTGGAGCGTTCGGCCCTGCTCCTTGACAGCCAAAGATAAACCATAATAGCATAGCCCTAGTTACTAATGCGGGGAATAGTCTGGCCATTCGGAGAAAGGAGATGGCGGATGTTTAAAACAAGGGTGACCGAACTACTGGGCATAGAGCACCCCATCATCGCTGGGACGATGGGGGCGGGGCTCTCCAAGGCAGAGCTAGTGGCGGCCGAGGCCAACGCCGGGATACTGGGCATCCTCCCTTCAGCCACCTTCCCCACAAAGGAGGAGTTCCGCGACGAGATCCGCAAGGTGAAAAGCCTCACCGATAAACCCTTCGCGGTGAACATCAACCTGTTTCCCATGTTGGTGCCGATAGCAGTCGAGGATTACATTGACACTGCTCTCGAGGAGGGGGTCAAGATCATGGAGACCTCGGGAAGAAGCCCAGCACCCTATGCTCAGCGAATAAAGAGCGGGGGCTGTGTGTTCATGCACAAGTGCGCCCGGGTGCGGGATGCCAGAACTGCGGAGCGAGTCGGAGCTGACTTGGTCGAGATCGTGGGCTTTGAGTGTGGTGGCCACCCCAGTATGGAGGAGGTAGCCACCCTGGTTCTTCTTCCCCAGACAGTGGATGCAGTGAATATACCTGTTATCGGAGGAGGGGGATTCGCTGACGCTAGGGGATTCATCGCCTGCCTCGCCCTCGGGGCTGAGGGAGTGCTCATGGGCACCCGCTTCTTGGTAACCCAGGAGTGCATGATCCACGACAATTTCAAGAAGGCCTTTATAGAGGCCACAGAGACAGCCACAATGATAGCTATGAAATCCCTCGGTGAGCCGGCCCGGGTGCTTAGGAACAGAGCCGCGGAGAAGGTGGTGGAGATGGAGAAACAGGGCGCTACCCTTCAGGACCTCATCCCCCTCATTTCCGGTGCCGAGGGTCGTGATGCCATGGCTAAGGGCGATTTGGATCGGGGCATGATGGCCTGTGGTCAGGTGGTGGGGCTGATCCATGATATACCTACGGTCAAGGAGGCGGTGGACAACATCATCAATGGCGCAAGGGCTATACTAGAACGCTTGCCCCGTCCCTGATAGGGGTGCAAGTAGTAAGCGAAATTGGGACACATTAGGCAATAATGTGCAACCTGTTGCCCAGAGAGCCAAACTGTTCGATGCAAACTTTTAATCAAACTCATTTTGCCATTAAGCTCCCTTCAGTAGCGTCGTATTCAGTGAAGGCGGCCTTTGCCAGCCAGTAGAAAACCAGGATTTCGCCGGGCAGGTCTATTTCCTTGGTTATAAATCTGCCCTTAATGGTAGCAGTTGTGCTGAAGGATCTGCTAGGAGATGTTTCAGCGGTTGTGCTAGCAGAAGTTTCCTTCTTCTTGGAGGACCATCTCTTCTGCAGGGCCTTCTCCCGAATTTCAGCCATTACTGCTGGGTGATCCTTGTGCAGGTGTTAGAAATACTCTAAGTTGTTTCCAAAAGGCTGCATGCCCTTCTGGCTTTGGATATGATACCTCTTCGCGGGTTTCCGGTGGAAATCTCCTTTCTGGAAATCAGGCAACAGTCCATCGTAATGTGAAGTGTCATGCCCCAAGATGTAGACTAGGCTGGGCATATGGCCCGGCCTAGTTACTCTCACAAAGACCTCAACTCCAGTCAATAGGCAAGAGCGAACGTTTTTTCGAAAGTTTTACCTTTTATCCTAAATGGTGGAGCTGAGGTGACTCAAAACGCCAACCTCTTAACTGCCACGAGGCTTTAACAAATGCCAAATAGAAATGGCAGCCCGCTAACGGGCCTCAGTCAATTTATTTTTCAAAGGCTCGTGGCTTGAGGCAAACACCCTTATATAGTTATCGGTGAGGCCCACCCAGTCCCCATCCACCTCCTGCTCCCAGAGCACGGTCATAGTTCGCCCCGAGAACCTCTCCCTGAAACCGAGGGAGCTCTCCCTGGCCAGCTTGAGCATCCGCTGGCTCCGCTCCTTCTTCACCCTGTCGTTAATCTTCTCCGGCATCGCCGCGGCGAGAGTGCCCGGCCTCTCCGAGAAGGGGAAGACGTGGATATTGGCAAAGCCCATCCGCTGGCAGAAGCGGTAGCTCTCCTCGAATTCATCATCGCTTTCGCCGGGTAAGCCCACCATGATGTCAGTGGTGATGGCCACATCCGGTATCGCCTCCCTGATCATTGTCATTGCCTCTTCATATTCTGCCGCCGTATATCGCCGCTTCATTCTCCTGAGCACCGAGTCGCTTCCGCTCTGAAGGGGTAGGTGAAAATGACGGCAGAGCCTTTCGTCCCGCCACAGGCCCAGAAGCTCCGGGGCGATGTCCTGCGGCTGAAGTGAGGAGAGGCGCAACCGTTCAACGCGGGTCTCGGCGAGGAGGCGCTGGATGAGAAATTCCAGGCTTGGCCTATAGGCCCCGACGCGGGTCCCAGTCAGCACCACCTCCCGGTAGCCGGCCTCAACCCGGGCCCTGACCTCAGCAACCACCTTATCCCAAGGCAAGCTGCGCTCCCGGCCCCGGACGTGGGGCACGATGCAGTAGGAACAATAGTGGCGGCAACCCTCCTGAACCTTAACCAGGCTGCGGGTGCGCAGCATCGGGGGGCAAACCGCTGGGTTGGAGCTAATCACGCCCCTCTGCTTCAAAATCTGGACCAGGCGAGCCTTTTCCTCGTTGCCGAGGACCATGTCAACCCCGGGGATGCGACCCAGCTCCTCCGGTGCCCTCTCCGCATAGCATCCGATGGCGATGATGAAAGCATCGGGGTTTCTTCGGCGGGCCAGCCGCAACAGGTGGCGGGACTTGCGGTCGGCGATGTGGGTTACGGTGCAGGTATTGAGGATATAGATGTCAGCGCCGTCCACGGGATGGACAACATGACATCCCACCTCAGCGAACCGGCGGGCCAAAGATTCGCTCTCCGCCTGGTTCAGCTTGCAGCCCAGGGTCTCCAGAGCCACAACCCTTCTATTCCCCATTGCCTGCCTTGACTCCCTGCTCACTTGTGCTATTATATGGTTTAAGCTTTTTATGGGTCAACAACCACGCCACAGTGGCGATTTTGGCCCGCAGCATGATATACTACCACAAAAAGGAGACAATCCGTTGAGCAATAGAGTCGTGGTCACCGGCATCGGGATGATAAGCCCCCTGGGGCTCGATGTCGCCTCCACGTGGGAGGGGCTGGTCTCAGGAAGGTCCGGGGTGGACTACATAACCCAGTTTGACCCCGAAGGCTTCGAGACCAAGATCGCCGCTGAGGTGAAGAATTTCGATCCGGCCCAATATTTGGATCACAAGGAGATGCGGCGCATGGATCGTTTTGTCCAATTCGCCGCGGCGGCCGCCTACCAAGCTGTAGGGCAGGCCCGCCTCACTATCGATGGCACAAACGCTGATGATATCGGTGTCGTCATCGGGGTCGGGTTTGGCGGACTGGCCACCCTTTTGAATCAGCATCTGGTGTTTCTAGAACGGGGCCCGTCCCGGGTCAGTCCTCTTCTCGTTCCGATGATGATCGCGGACATGGCTGGCGGTCAAGTGTCTATCCTGTTTGGAGCAAAGGGCCCTAATTTCTGCACCACCTCCTCCTGCGCCAGCGGCTCCGATGCCATTGGCGAGGCCT
The DNA here is from genome assembly GCA_964431905.1 of uncultured Dehalococcoidales bacterium. Lineage (GTDB taxonomy): Bacteria > Chloroflexota > Dehalococcoidia > E44-bin15 > E44-bin15 > CAYSLE01. Next base: position 6,051 of record CAYSLE010000012.1, read on the forward strand.
TCGAGATCATCAAGCGCGGCGATGCCCAGGCGATGATCACCGGCGGGTCTGAGGCGGTGATAAACCCGCTCGCCGTTGCTGGCTTCAACTCAGCCCGGGCGCTTTCCACCAGAAACCACGAGCCGCAAAAGGCCTCACGTCCCTTTGATGCCGAGCGCGATGGCTTCGTCATGGGGGAAGGGGCAGCGATCATGATTCTGGAGAGCCTCTCCTTTGCCACCGCGCGGGGCGCCCCTATTCTGGCTGAGGTTCTGGGCTACGGCGCTACCGGGGATGCCTACCATATCACCCAGCCATCGGAGGGAGCGGAGGGAGGTGCCCGGGCAATGAGAAGAGCCCTTAAGCAAGCGGGGCTGGCGCCGGGACAGATCGATTACATCAATGCCCATGGCACATCTACCCCCCTCAATGACAAGAACGAGACCATGGCAATAAAGGCGGTCTTCGGCAAGGAAGCCTACCGAATTCCGGTTAGCTCTACTAAGTCGATGCTCGGCCACCTCCTCGGTGCCGCCGGTGCCATTGAGGCCGCGATATGTGTCCTCACTATCCAACACGGGGTCATCCCCCCCACGATAAATCTCACCTCCCCCGACCCGGAATGCGACCTTGACTACGTGCCCAATGAGGCTCGTCGGGCGATGGTGAATACCGCTTTATCCAACGTTTTTGGCTTCGGTGGCCACAATTCTACCCTGATTTTTAGCAGGTATGGTGAGAAAGGATGAGCCATAGGCGCTGGAAGTTGCCACCCCACCCTGCGGCTGAGCAGCTTTTCAGAATAAACCTCCCGCCGCTGATGGCTCAGATCCTCTACAATCGAGGCGTCACCGATCCGACTGAGACCGAGCTCTTTCTGGCTGCCGACCAGCGCCTCCTTCATGACCCGTTCCTGCTCCCGGATATGGACAAGGCGGTTGCCAGGGTCTACCGGGCTTTGTTCTCCGGTGAGACCATTGCCATATATGGGGACTTCGATGCCGACGGCATCACCGCCACCGTCCTGCTGGCTCAGGGAATATCATCCCTCGGCGGCAGGGCCATGCCCTACATCCCCCGCCGTGTTGAGGAGGGCTACGGCCTTAACCATGCTGCCCTGGAGAACCTGCATAAGAAGGGGGTCAGCCTGGTGATTACTGTGGATTGCGGCATAAGCTCGGCCCCCGAGGTAGAAAGGGCACAGCGGATAGGACTTGACATTGTGGTCACCGACCACCACACCGTCTCCACCCAAATGCCGCCAGCAATTGCCGTAGTCGATCCCAAGAGACCTGATTCCCACTACCCCTTCCCCAGGCTCGCTGGTGTCGGCGTGGCCTTTAAGCTCCTCCAGGCACTTTTTTGGGGGAGAGAGAGAAGCGTAGAAGCTTTCCTGGATCTGGTCGTTTTGGGAACAGTGGCTGACATGGAGCCCCTCCTTAGCGAGAACCGTTACCTGGTGAAGCGGGGACTGGAGGTGTTACATAACACAAACCGATTGGGGCTGAGGGAGATGGCCAAATGCGCTGGCGTTCCCCTGTCAGCCATCGACCCTGAGGCCATCTCCTGGGTTTTTGGTCCCCGTCTCAATGCTGCGGGGAGACTGGATCACGCCATTATCGGCTATGACCTGTTGTTGACCGATTCGCCGGAGGAGGCGCAAAGGCTTGCCGACCTCCTGGAGAAGAGAAACGCGGAGCGACAAAGGCTCACCGAGACAGTTCTGGCTAAGGCCAGAGAGAAGCTTATCGCTACCGGCACTGACTCCCCCCTGCTCATGGTCGGCGATGAGGACTTTCCCAGTGGAGTGGTGGGCGTGGTGGCCAGCAGGCTGGTGGAGGAGTTCTACCGTCCCACGGTGGTCTTCGAGCGGGGAAAGCAATGGAGCCGGGGAAGCGCCCGCAGCATCCCTGAGTTCGACATCATTGCCGCCCTTACCGCCGGTAGTGACCTCCTATCGCGCTTCGGAGGGCATCCCATGGCCGCGGGATTCACTATAGCTACCGAGAACCTGGGTCGGCTTCAGCAACGCCTGCTGGAGATTGCGGCAGACAGGCTGGCTTCTCTCGACCTTCGTCCATCGATCTCCATCGATGCCGAGATTCCACTTTCCTCCCTCAAAGGGAATACATTCGCCACGATGCAGCAACTGGCCCCCTTCGGGTGTGACAACCCGTATCCAACATTCATCAGTCGGAAGGTAAGGGTGGTGGATTATCGCAGCGTGGGCGGTGATGGGGAGCACCTTAGGCTAAAGCTTAAGGACGGCAATGTGACCTGGGACGCCATCGGTTTTAAGCTGGGCAACCTCATCGATGAAATCGCCCCCCGCTTAGACATCGTGTATAACCTAGCAATTGACCGATGGGGTGGTAAGGAGGCGCTTCAACTCAACATCCTGGATTTCGCTGCGGCGAACTAGCCTTACTCCGCCGTAGGCTCAGCCCGGGCCCGCCTCATCCGATATATTAGAAGCGGAATGCAAACTGCCATTACCGCAAGGGCGATGAAATGGGCCTCATGTAAGACGCCAATACCCAGCGATCCGGAATATGCTCGGCTGAACTCGATGGCAAATCGACCCAATGAGTATAGGGAAAGGTAGACGAGAAACAGCGAACCATCCGGCTTCAGCCGCCCTCTCAGCCGCCACAGCACCCCGAAAACGATGAGGTCCCATATGATCTCATAAAGCGGAGAGGGGTGCCCGGGCACCCCTAAAAGGGTGGTTGAGGCAGCATTAGGATGGGTATAGACAAAGGCCCAGGGCCATGAAGTCTCCGCACCATAGGCATCGCCATTGATGATACACCCGATTCTCCCCACCGCCTGAGCCAAGATCAGCGCCGGGGCTATGCCATCCCCTAGATGACCTAGGGGGATGTGCCTTATCCTGGTATATAGGAAAACGGCCAGCGTCCCGCCAAGGATGGCCCCGAAAATAGATAACCCACTCCAGAATTCAAATATCTCCATGGGGTTATTGGCGTATTGATCGTAGTAGTCTACGACGTGGATAAGCCTAGCACCGATAATGCCGCCGATAATGGCCCAGGGCGAAATACTATAGATGACCTCCCTCTTGATGCCAGCGCCCCGGCCAAACCACACCGAGAGCCCAATACCCACAATTACAGCGATAACAACAAATATCCCATGCCACCCTATCTCGAAGGAGCCTATGTTAAAGAGAATGGGATCGATACCGATGAAGATCGATAGTATTGGAATCGACATTTCTTGGGCATTCTACAATCCTTTATGTCTCATGTCAATGAAGTTGCTAAATCGTCGGGTTTGTAGTGCATTTTTTGCGGGATTATGTTAGAATAGTTATGTTCGAATCGACAAAAGGGGACGGAAATGAGAAAGGCAATCCAGAGCTTCTTGAACCACCTCTCTATAGAGAAGGGCTTCTCCGCGAACACTATCGATGCCTACGGCAACGATCTGAATCAGCTGGCTAACTTTGTGGAAGAATTGGCCATGGTGCAGGGCTATGAGCCCCGGTGGTCTGCCGTCGATCGCAATCTTTTGATAAGCTACATCCTCGATCTAAAGGAGAGACACTACGCCTCAGCTACCAGGGCGCGCAAGGTGGCTGCCATAAAATCCTTTTTCAGCTTCCTGATTTCCGAGGGGACCATTAAGAGCGACCCCACCGAGAATCTCAGTTCGCCAAAGGTGGGCAAATCCCTGCCCAAACCCCTCTCCACCGCCGAGGTGGAAGCGCTGCTTCAAGAGCCAGCCAAGCTCTCCACGCCGGAGGCGAAACGGGATGTGGCCATGATAGAACTGCTTTATGCCGGAGGCATGAGGGTATCGGAGCTTATCGCCATGAACACCTATGATGTAAACCTCGACGCCGGCTTTGTGCGCTGCTTTGGAAAGGGTTCAAAGGAAAGGATTATTCCCATTCATAAACGGGCGGCCCAGGCCCTTGAAGAATACCTTATGGAGGCTCGCCCCCGCCTTCTGCGCAGCACTGAGCAAAATGCTTTGTTTTTGAACCGCCGGGGAGAACGTCTAACCAGGCAGGGCTTTTGGCTTATCCTGAAGGCCTATGCTAAAGCGTCGGGGATTAAGACATCGGTTACTCCCCATACCCTGCGCCATAGCTTTGCCACTCACATGTTGAGCGGTGGAGCGGACTTGAGGGCAGTTCAGGAGCTACTGGGGCATGCCAATATCTCCTCGACCCAGGTGTATACCCACCTTACCAGCGAGCATGTGCGGCAGGCCTATGAAAAGGCTCACCCCAGGGCCAAGGAGTGATACGGAGCTTTTGGAGGTTATAGATGTCCTGGCAAGCTGAATTCTGTGAGAACTGCCTCATCTGTAAGAGGGCCAGAACCAAGGGCGGGTTTGCCAGGTGGTTTGTCAAACATATCGATAGGAAAGTATGCCCCATGTGCCGGGCTTACGAGCGGGAGCATAAGAAGCCCGCTTATGAATAGATGCCTCCTCCAGGATGGCTGGAGGCCGTGGTGATAGAAGATGCCTAAGAAATCGCGTCGTGTCGCCTCAAGACAGGCGCAGGTGAGCAAAGAGAGGAAACGCAAGAAGAGGGCGCAGTCAACCCAACGGCAGGTCACAACCACGCCAGCTCAGCCCACCAGTACACCTGCTACTCAGTCTCTACTCACTGATAAGCCAGCTATCGAGCCTACTGCGCCCAGGCCTTCTATGAGACCTCCAGCGGCCCAGGCTGTCCCCCGCTATCCATATTTCACCGCTGATTTGCGAAAGACCGCAGTCCTCACCGGGGCCATACTCATTGTCCTTATTGTGCTCGCTTTTGTGCTGGGGTAGGATGCCATGGAAGAGAGGCGCTGGGAAGAGCAACTGAAGGCATTGCCCCAGAAGCCGGGCGTTTATCTCTTCAGGGATGTTTCAGGAAATGTGCTATACGTGGGGAAGGGCGCTAACCTCCACAGTCGGGTAAGAAGCTACTTTGGCGCTCCATACAGCCTTCCCCCAAAGCTCCAGAGGATGGTGGCCCGGGTCAGCGGCTTCGAATTCTTCATCACCGATTCCGAACAGGAAGCGCTCATCCTCGAGTGTAACCTTATCAAAAAGCATCGCCCCCGCTACAATGTGCGGCTCAAGGACGATAAGACCTACCCCTATCTCAAGATCGATGTAGCCAATGAGTGGCCCAGAGTCTACATTACCCGGCGCGTGGAGAAGGACGGCAGCCGCTACTTTGGCCCCTATGCCAGCGCCGGCTCGGTGAGGAAAACCCTCGACCTGCTGAAGAAGCTTTTCCCTTTCCGCTCTTGCAGAAAGGAAGTCACCGGAGCCGATCGCAAGCCCTGCCTGGAGTATGACATTCACCGTTGCGCCGGGCCCTGTATTGGCGCTGTTTCCAAGGATGACTATCAAGAGGTTATACACCAGGTCATTATGTTTCTCGAGGGAAAGCAGGAGGTCATTACTGAGCTGGAGCGCAAGATGAAGGAGGCTTCAGAGCGGCTTGAGTTTGAGCGTGCCGCCATAATTCGCGATCAGATTAAGGCGGTGGCGAAAGTCATGGAGCAACAAAAGATCTCCTCTGCAGCCATGGGGGAACAGGATGTCATCGCCCTGGCCCAGGACAGGGATCAGGCCTATGTGGAGGTATTCTTCATCCGAGGTGGCAAGCTCATCGAGCGGGACCATTTCATCGTGCAGGGGACCCGGGATGAGGAGCCCGGCCAGATCATGAGCAGCTTTTTGAGCCAATTCTATGACTCGGCAACCTTTGTCCCGCCCTTGATTTTGCTCCAGTACCCCCCAGAAGACCTCGCCATCATTGAGGGCCGCCTGGAGAGCAAGAGAGGAGCTAGAGTCACCCTTCGCGTTCCTCAGCGGGGGGAGAAGAAAAGGCTGGTGGATATGGTGGCCAACAACGCCCGCCAGGGTATGGGGCAGCTTATGGTGAAATGGCTCGCCGACCCAGAGACCACCACCGCCGCCCTTGAGGAACTGAGGCGTGAGCTTCATCTACCCCGGACATTGAGGCGGGTGGAATGCTACGATATATCGGACATTCGCGGCACATCGGCGGTGGGCAGCATGGTGGTATTCCAGGATGGCCAGCCCAAGCCAGCTCACTACCGCCGCTTCCGGATAAAGACGGTGGCGGGGGCAGATGACTACGCCATGATTCAAGAGGTGTTGCGGCGACGCTTCAAGAGGGCACTGGGGAGCGCAGATACGACGGGGTGGGCCGTACTCCCCGACCTAGTGCTCATCGACGGCGGGAAGGGGCACCTCACCTCAGCCCTGGATACGATGAAGGAGATGGGGGTGGACTTTATCCCCGTCGCCGCTCTGGCCAAGGAGGAGGAGGAACTCTTCGCACCGCAGGTATCCGAGCCTATCGTTCTCCCCCGCACCTCGCCAGCGCTCTACCTGGTACAGCGGATCCGCGATGAGGCACATCGCTTTGCCCTAAGCTACCATCACCGGTTACGCCGGAGGCAAGCCACGACCTCAGCCCTGGACAATGTCCCCGGCATCGGCCCCAAACGAAAACGAGCGCTCATGAAGAGGTTCGGCTCGGTGAGGGCGATAAAGGAGGCCTCCACAGACGAGATGGCGGCGGTTATTGGCATGACCCGCTCCCTGGCGCAACGGGTCAAGGAGTACCTGTGACCTTAGCTTCGATGACTAGGTCTTCCCCGCTTCTATAGAGCCTAACGAAGGATAGCTTCAAAGCATAACTCACATCGCGTATACCCAAATCTCCCACCGCTTCTACGCCCTTGCCCAGGACCTTGGGCGCTATAAACACCGTCACCTTGTCGGCAAGCCGCCGGTGGAGCAGGGAGGTAATGATGCTCGCCCCCCCTTCCGCCAGGACGGAGGAAATCCCTCTCTTTCCCAGAATTTCAAGCAGACCCCTCAGGTCAACCTCCCCCGCCTCATCCTCACCCACCGTCAGCACACCGATCCCCATCTCCTTTAATGCCGACAATTTCCCCCCGTCGGCCCGCGATGTGGTGGCGATGATGGTGGGGGCGACATGTTGCTCGGTGAGGACTCTGGCGCTCAGCGGGATCCTCAATCTGCTGTCGGCGACGATGCGGATGGGGTTTCTCCCTTTGACCAGTCGCACCGTTAACTGCGGGTCATCGGCCAATACGGTGCCCACCCCCACCAGGACCCCGTCATGGAGCCTGCGCAGGCGGTGCGCCAGCCTTCGGGATGACTCTGAGCTTATCCACTGCGAATCCCCGCTGGCGCTGGCGATCCTCCCGTCCAGGGTCTGGGCGAATTTCAGTGTGACAAAGGGGAGGCCGGTTTGCATATACTTGAAATAGACCTGGTTGAGCTCAGCACACTCCTCTTCCAGGATGCCCACCGTGGTCTCTACCCCCCGCCGTCTGAGCGCCTCGATGCTCCTGCCCTTTACCTGGGGGTTTGGGTCCAAAGTGCCTATGACAACTCTCTGTATATTCGCCTGGATAAGAGCATCCAGACAGGGTGGTGTTTTCTTCCGATGATGACAGCAGGGCTCCAGGGTGACATACAGGGTTGCGCCACTTACCTCGCCTCTGGCATCTTGGATAGCATTGATCTCAGCATGACTTTCACCGTAGCGACGGTGATAGCCCTGGCCGATGATCTCGCCTTTCCTCACCAACAATGCCCCCACCATCGGGTTGGGGCTTACCTTTGCCAGACCTCTGCGGGCAAGGCGCAGCGCCTTCCTCATGTAGTACTCATCGGTCAAATTCGACCCACCTGCCTTTCACCCTCTTTCACCATCATAGCCACTCACCATGAGGCAGTCAAGCAAAAGGGCCTTTCTCGGTTCAACCTGATAGAGCGGATCCTCTTGTCATAACATACCTTCTCCTGGTTGACTTTTCTCGTCATTTGGTGCATAGTATCTCTGCTCCCAGTCTTTATGGTCATAAAGAATCGGGACTAGAAGGCAGGCCAAAGGAGGTCATAGTAGTGGACTTCGAATTCTCTGAAGAACAAAAGATGCTGAAACGGAATGTCAAGGACTTCCTGGCGAAGGAGATCGCCCCTGGCGTCGATGAGCGCGACCGACAGGGGCCTTTTACTAAAGACGAAGTGGTCGGGTATATTAAAAAGCTCATGCCCTTTGGCTTTTACAGCGGCAGCCTGCCCGAGGAGTACGGCGGTATGGGGCTCAATGCCATAACCAACGGTGTCCTCAATGAGGAGCTAACCTACACTTGGGCCAGCCTGGCGGCCACTATCTTCATCGCCTCCCTTGCGCCTCAAGCCCTTCTAGCCGCATCCGATGAGGTGAGAAACAGGCTCCTCCCTCTTATAGCAGCAGGTGAGCTCATCGGTTGTGGCGCTATCACTGAGCCTAATGCCGGCTCCAATGCTGCCGCTATCGAGACCACCGCAGTGCTGGACGGCGATGAGTGGGTCATCAACGGAACCAAGACCTGGATCTCCAATGGCTCCATCGCCGACATATGCAATGTGCTGGCGATCACCGATAAGAGCAAGGGGCCTCTGGGTATATCGACGATCTTGGTGGAGAGAGAGGTCTCGCCCTGGGAATCGCGGGAGCTTCACAAGCTAGGGTGGCGCGCCTTCCCCACGGCGGAGCTATACTTCACCGACTGCCGCGTCCCCAGGGGGAATGTGCTCGGCGACCCGACTCTGGGCTATAAGAGGACAATGCAGCAGTTCGAAACGGCGCGCTCCGGGATGTCGATAATGGCCGCCGGCATCTCCCAGGCAGCTATCGATGCCTCGATAAAATACGCCCAGGAGAGGAAGCAATTCGGCAGGCCCATCGGCAGCTTTCAGATGATTCAGGAGATGATCGCCGACATGATTGCCGAGACCGAGGCCACCCGTCTCCTGGGATACCGTGCCTTATACCTCATCGATAGGGGGGTCAGGGCCAGGCTGGAGTCCTCTCTGGCCAAGGCCTTTGGCTGTGAAGCTGCGGTAAGGGTCACCTCCAAGGCGATCCAGATTCACGGGGCCATGGGTTACTCGGAAGAATACCCGGTGGAGCGATACTTCAGGGATGCTAGGATGCTCACCATCCCCGATGGCACCACCCAGATTCAAAAGCTGGTGGTCGGGCGCGAGGCCATCGGGATCAGGGCTTTCGTGTAGCAGCCAAAGGCTTGCCGATAGTCATGACGTAAGGCTCCAAAAAGGGGGGTTTAATGTCTACTACCAAAGGGAAGAAGATACCGATAAAGGAGGGCCTGTTTAAGGTGCCCAGCGATGGGGAGAAGGGCTATCTTATAGGCTCTCGATGCAAGAGGTGCGGCGAGCACTTCTACCCTAAGAGGGCGGTCTGTGCTAATTGCTACAGCCAGGAGATGGAGGATGTTGCCCTGAGCCGGCGGGGGAAGATCTTCACCTATACCATCGCCCGCACCAGCTATCCAATGATGCCACTGGTTGCACCTTTCATCACCGGCCAGGTGGAGCTTCAGGAGAAGGTGCAGGTGCTTAGCCTGATCACCGGTATCGACTTTGACGCAGTGAAGATCGGTACCGATGTCGAGCTCTATTTCTGGAAGGTGAGAGAGGATGAAGAGGGCAATGAGGTGACGGCTTTTGCCTTCAAGCCTGTCGGAACATGAACTGACAGCGGGCCTAGACTTGGAACGAAGGAGGCAAGGAAATGGCGGAGAAAGAAGTGGTGATTCTGGGTGTTGGTATGACCAAATTCGGCAGGGTTACCGGAAGAAATCCAATGGAAATGGCCCGAGAGGCGGGCCTGATGGCCCTCAAAGATGCCGGGGTCGATTACAAAGACGTTCAGATAGGCTTTTGTTCCCACTGCAATCAGCCTATCGGGACCGGGACCGACTGCTTTGCTGAGCTGGGGATGACTGGCATTCCGGTGACCAATGTGGAGCTGGCCTGCGCCAGCCAGTCCCGCGGGGTTATGCTGGCTGCGGATATGATCGCTGCCGGCGTTTACGATATTGGCATGGTTATCGGTATCGAGAAGATGCCGCGAGGCATGGTGCCGATACTGGGTGAACAAAGCGATATGCCCTACCCATTCCTTATGGGGCTCATGCCCATGCCCGGGGCCTATGCCATGATGGCGCAAAGGCACATGCACCTTTATGGGACGAAGCGGGAGCACTTTGCCAAGGCGGCGGAGAAGGCTCACCGCAACGGCAGCTTGAACCTTAATGCTACCTACCGCGATGTATATACCCTGGAGCAGGTATTGAACTCCCGCATGATCGCCGACCCCATTACCCTTTACATGTGCTCAGCCAATGCCGATGGCGCTACAGCAACAGTGG
>CAYSLE010000013.1:0-15874 GCA_964431905.1 uncultured Dehalococcoidales bacterium
AAAAACCGATGGGATCAGGCTGCTTATCATGGGCACGGTGAAGAAGGGGGGCGGCGGCTGCATGTGCCCGGAGAGCGCCCTCCTCAGAAGCCTGATGAACCACTTGCTCTTGAGGGAGAAGGACGTGGTGATCCTGGATATGGATGCCGGCGTAGAGCATATCGGCCGAGGGACAGCCGGGGCAGTGGATGCCTTCATCATCGTTGTTGAGCCGGGGAAGAGGAGCGTTCAGACGGCTGAGGCGATCAGGAATCTGGCCAGGGACCTGGGCATCGCCAAGTGCTATGTGGTGGGTTTTAAGGTAACCAGAGACGCCGACCGTCAGTTTATCATCGACAGTATGCCCGATTTTGAGATTCTGGGCTTCATAAGCTATAGCCCAAAGATTATAAAGGCAGACTTAGAGGGGGTGAGCGTTTTCGATGCCGCCCCGGAGGCAGTGGCGGAGGCAAGAAAAATAAAGGAAAGGCTAGAGAGCAAGGAGGGAAAATGAACAAAAAGACCGTCAGGGACATCGATGTCAGAGGCAAAAGGGTTCTGCTCCGGGTTGATCTCAATGTTCCACTGGATGAAAAGGGCGTTATCACCGATGACACCCGAATTCGAGCGGTACTCCCCACCATCAAATATCTTATGGACAATAAGGCGAGGCTGATTCTATGCTCCCATTTGGGGCGTCCTGACGGCAAGGTAGTAGAGGAGCTGAGGTTGGCTCCAGTGGCTAGGCGTCTCTCTGAGCTCCTCAGCTCACCGGTGGAGATGGCAGCCGATTGCATCAGGACCCAGGTGGAAGAAGCAGCGGCCCGGCTCAAGGAGGGCCACGTCCTGCTGCTGGAGAACCTGCGCTTTCACCCCGAGGAGGAGAAAAACGACCCTGGCTTCGCCCAGGCAATGGCTCGGCTCGCTGACATCTATGTCAATGACGCCTTCGGCACCGCCCACCGGAAACATGCCTCCGTTGTCGGTGTCGCTCAGCACCTTCCCTCAGTGGCCGGTTTCCTGATGGAGCAAGAGGTCGATATTATGGACAAGGCGTTGCACAATCCGGTCCGGCCCTTCACCGCCATCATCGGCGGGGCAAAGATAAGCGATAAGATCGGCGTTTTGGAGTATATAATGGAGAGGGTCGATTCACTACTCATTGCCGGCGGCATGGGCGCCATCTTCTTGAAGGCTTTGACCTACGAGGTCGGCCAGTCTAAGATCGAAAAAGACAAGGTGAGCCTAGCGCAGTCGTTAATGGATAAAGCAGGCAAGAAAGGGGTTCACCTCCTTCTGCCTACCGATGTGGTGGTTGCTGACAAATTTGAACCCCAGGCTCGATCGAGAACGGTGCGCATCGCTGAGGTGCCTCCAGCCTGGTATGTTATGGACATCGGGCCCCAGACCATCGAGCTTTTCGAGGCCAAGCTGAGGAAAAGCAAAACGGTCGTCTGGAATGGACCAGTGGGTGTTTTCGAGTTCACCAAGTTCGCCAAGGGGACCAATGCTATCGCCAACGTGCTGGCGAGCCTGGATGCCACCACCATCATCGGCGGCGGTTCCACTGCCGAGGCGGTGGAGAAGCTGGGCTTGGTGGATAAGATGACCCATGTCTCCACCGGAGGCGGGGCCTCGCTAAAGTTTCTCGAGGGCAAAACCCTGCCCGGGGTGGCGGTGCTCATGGATAAGGAGCAGTCATGAGAAGAAGACGAGTAGTAAACCTTTTGCTATGCATATTTTTCAGCACGTTGGTGGGAACTGGAATTGTGCTTTTCCTAGCCCCATTTCTGGGAATGGGAAGTTTTCTTGAGGAGCTAGCACTATGGCGGTTAGTGCACCGTCAGGCCTGCGTGTGGGTGTTTATTCTAATTTGTATCCACCTCTACTTCAATCGAAAGGTGCTGTTCTCTTACTTGAGGAGAGCCCGCGTTCGCACGATCCTCGTTTTCACTCTCTCAGCAGCAGCGCTGGTATGCTTCGCTGTCTTGGGAATTCTCACAACCCTGGACGGTTAACAATATGGTAGCTTTTGAGCAAATAGAGGAAATCGCTAAGTCGACCCCCTCCAAGATCGTGCTCCTGGTCATCGATGGCCTGGGTGGGCTGCCCCACCCCGAGACCGGCCTTACAGAACTGGAGAGCGCCCAAACCCCAAACCTCGACCGGCTGGCGAGAGAGGGTATCTGCGGCATGATGGACCCCATCGGCCCCGGGATCACGCCGGGAAGCGCCCCTGGCCATCTGGCCCTCTTCGGCTACGACCCCCTGAAATTCACTGTTGGCCGCGGCGTCTTGGAGGCCCTGGGCATAGATTTCGACCTTAAACCAGGGGATATTGCCGCCCGGGGCAACTTCTGCACCGTGGATGCTAATGGCATAATCAACGATCGCAGGGCGGGGCGTATCTCCACCGAGAAATGCACCCAGCTATGTCAGCTCCTGAACCGGGTCATTATCAAGGGTGTAGAGATTTTGGTATCGCCGGTAAAGGAGCACCGCTTTGTGGTGGTGCTTCGCGGTCAGGGGCTCTCCAGCGAACTCAGCGATTCTGACCCGCAAAAGGAGGGGTTGGCTCCAAAAGCTATTGCCCCGCTTTCGCCGCTGGCTGAAAAAGCGGCAGATATTGCCAATAGGTTCGCCAAGGAGGCAGGGGGTCGCCTGGCCCATCAACATCCGGCCAACATGGTTCTGCTGCGGGGCTTTGCCCATTATCCCGATTTCCCTAAAATGAGCAAGGTCTTCAAGATTAAACCCGCTGCTATCGCATCTTACCCGATGTATCGCGGGCTGGCCAAGGTGGTGGGCATGGAGCTCCTACCGACGGGCGCTACCATCGAGGAGGAGTTTTCCACTCTAGCCCAACACTACGATAGTTATGATTTTTTCTTTCTCCATGTAAAGCAGGCCGACACGGCCGGTGAAGACGGCGACTTTGAGCGAAAGGTCAGGATTATCGAGGAGGTGGATAGCGCCCTGCCCGCGCTCATCGACCTCGATCCCGATGTCATCGTTGTCACCGCTGATCATTCCACCCCGGCGGTGTTAAAGGGGCATAGCTGGCATCCGGTCCCCTTCCTGCTCCGCTCTAAATGGTGCCGCCGCGACGCTGTGCCCGAGTTTTCGGAGAGGGCCTGCGCCGGCGGGGCGCTGGGGAGGTTCCCCGCCATTGATGTTATGCCTTTGGCCCTGGCCCACGCCTTGAAACTGGAGAAGTACGGAGCGTGAGATGAGAACACCGATGATCGCCGGCAACTGGAAGATGAACACCACCCTGGCCGAGGCCTCAGCCCTGGTACGGGAGATGAGAGAGCGGCTTGAGCGCATAGAAGGAGTGGAGAAGGTGCTCTGTCCCCCCTTCATTTCGTTGGCTTTGGTCCAGGAGCTTCTCCACAGCTCATCCATAAAGCTAGGGGCACAGAATATGCACTTCGAGGAGAAGGGCGCCTATACCGGCGAGATCTCGCCATCGATGCTCTCCGGAATCTGCGAGTTTGTCATCCTGGGCCACTCCGAGCGGAGGCAGTATTTCGGCGAGACCGACGAGATAGTGAACCGGAAGGTGCGGGCGGCGCTCAAGGCCGGGCTGACCCCCATCCTCTGCCTGGGGGAAAGGCTGGAAGAGAAGGATGCGGGAAAGACCGAGGAGGTGGTCACCAGGCAGGTTAAAGGCGCGCTCAAGGGTATTGAAGCGCCTGATGGGCTGGTTATCGCCTATGAGCCGGTGTGGGCCATCGGCACCGGCAGGGCGGCCACCGGCGCGGGGGCCAATGCCACCATTGGCGTTATCCGTAACACAGTGGCCCGGCTTTACACCCAGAAGATGGCCCGGGGTATGAGAATTCTATACGGAGGCAGCGTGACCTCATCCAATATCGGCGAATTCATGGCACAGCCCGAGATCGATGGCGCACTGGTGGGCGGGGCCAGCCTCAAGGCCGGGGAATTTGTAAGCATCGTGGGGCAGTCGGCGGCGATCAAGAGATGAGCAAGCTTATCGCCATTGTCGGCCCCACCGCAGTGGGCAAGAGCGCCCTAGCCCTTCGCCTAGCGCAGAGATTCGACGGCGAGATCGTGAGCGCTGACAGCCGCCAGGTCTACCGCTACATGGATATCGGCACGGCCAAGCCCACCCCCGAGGCGCGTGCCCTCGTCCCCCATCATCTCATCGATATCGTCGACCCGGATGAGAAATTCAATCTCGCCCGCTATCAGGAGATGGCCTATCAGGCCATAGCGGACATCCAGAGGCGGGGGAAGCTGGCAGTCCTGGTGGGTGGCAGCGGCCTCTATGTCTGGGCCATAGTGGGGGGCTTCAGAATCCCCCAGACCCCTCCTGATGCTAAACTGAGAAGCAGTCTGGAGGAGAGGGCAGCCAGAGAAGGCTATATGGCACTCTATGAGGAGCTGAAACAGGTCGACCCCGATGCGGCACGACGGATCGACCCCAAAAATGTACGCCGGGTGATCCGGGCGCTGGAGGTTTTTCATACCACAGGACTCCTCCTGTCCCAACTCCAGCGTCTTTCGCCCCTTTTTCAAGTTTTGGTGACAGGGCTCACTACTGCCAGAGAGGATTTATATCGTAGAATCGATGAGCGGGTCGATGATATGATAGAGCGGGGGCTTATCCCGGAAGTGGAGGGCCTTCTAGAGCGGGGCTACAGCCTTGACCTGCCTTCGATGTCGGGGCTGGGCTACCAGCAGATGGGGCAATACCTAAAAGGGGAGATAGACCTTCCCACGGCAATGCAACGGATAAAATACGAGACCCATCGCTTGGCCCGCCACCAATACGCCTGGTTCCGCCCCAAGGACAAGCGGATCCACTGGTTTGATGTGAGGAATGGGGCGGAGGAAGCGATTAGGAGATTGATTCAACGTTTTATCGCTGAGACATAGGACGAAAAATGAAATTCGCTAAGATGCAGGCCACGGGCAACGATTTCATATTGATCGAGGCCGGCAAGAGGGAGCGCAATTGGCCATCGCTGGCCAAAGCCATGTGCCACCGCCATTTCGGCGTCGGCGCCGATGGCCTGATCCTGGTGCTGCCGTCAAAGGCGGCGGACATCGCTATGCGCTTCTTCAACCCCGATGGCTCTGAGGCCGAAGCCTGCGGCAACGGGCTGCGGTGCCTCGCTAGATATGCCATCGATAGGGGATACCCCAAGGAGCTGGCGGTGGAGACATCAGCGGGCGTCAGAAGAGCGCGCGCCCAGGGCGGTCTCATCCAAGTAGGTATGGGGGCACCTCGATTCAAGCCTGAGGAGATACCCATGCTAGCGGGGAAGCAACTTGACATAATAATCGATTACCCTATCGCTGTTCAAGGCCGAAAGCTGTTTTTGACCTGTCTTTCCATGGGCAACCCCCACGCCGTCTGCTTCCTGGACAAGCCGGTAGCAAGCTTTCCTCTTTTGAGAATCGGGCCCAAGGTGGAAAAACATCTCATTTTCCCCAATAGAGTGAACTTTGAGGTGGCCAATATTTTGAGTCGAAAAGAGGTAAGGGCCAGGGTCTGGGAGCGCGGGGCCGGGGAGACCCTCTCCTGTGGCACCGGTGCCTGCGCCATAGCGGTGGCCGCCCGACTTCATAACTTTGTCGATAGCCCAGTGGATGTCACGCTACCCGGGGGCACCCTCACCGTTGACTGGGATGGGGCCGGGGAGGTGATGCTTAGCGGGCCAGCGGAGCTGGTATTCTGGGGGGAATGGCCGGAGTAGGCGTAGACATATCGGGCTGGGGCGACTAAAATAATCACGGAGGTTAGAATGAGCGAATCGACAAACATGGCCGGGGCCAATCTGGCAAGCGCTGACTTTAGAGGTCAGGTGTTGAGCGGCGCCAATCTATCCGGCGCCACTCTGGTGCAGGCCGATATGCTGAACTGTGACCTCTATGGGGCAAATCTATCCGGCGCCGACCTAACCGGCGCTGATCTCACCGATGCCGATCTTTCGGATGCCAATCTCACCGGTGCCAATTTGACCCGTACCAGACTGCGGGGCGCCAATTTCAGCGGCGCCGACCTAACTGGCGCAATACTGGCTCGAACCGACCTTCAGGACGCCAACTTCAGAGGGGCTAAAATAGATGCGAAGAAGCTCGATATATCCGGGGCCCGCGCTTGGCAGCAGGCCAAGTGGGACCCGCCAGTGCTGGAGGCGTTAAAAGCAAGATTCGAGTCTAAGAAGTAAGCCTGCAGACTGCGACCACTTCTATATCATTGTCTCAAAACGTTTAATACAGGTCTTTTGAAAACCAGATAAAGAGAGCGAAAAATGAAAACGGCTAAGCGAATTGAGAAGCTGCCGCCCTACCTTTTCGTCGAGATCTCAAAGAAGATCGCGGAGAAGCGGGCCAAGGGCGAGGATGTCATCAGCTTGGGCATCGGCGACCCCGACATCCCCACGCCGCCCCATGTCATCCAACGCCTGTGCCAGGCGGCCCAAGACCCCAAAAACCATCGCTACCCCGAATCCGAGGGCCTCCCTGAGTTTCGCCGCGCCATCGCCCAGTGGTACGAGACGCGGTTTGGCATCACCCTCAACCCGGATAGGGAGGTATTGCCCCTCATCGGGGCCAAGGAGGGCATTGGGCACATCGCCCTGTGCTTCATCGATCCCGGCGACACTGCGCTAGTGCCGGACCCGGCCTATCCCGTCTATTCCATCGGCACCATGTTCGCTGGCGGTTCTTCCCACTATATGCCGCTTAAGGAAGAGAACGACTTCCTGACTGACTTGGAGAGCGTTCCTCCTGAGATAGCGCAAAGAGCCAAAATACTATGGATAAACTACCCCAATAACCCTACGGCAGCGGTGGCCGGCCTGGATTTCTTCGAGCGAGTGGCCGCCTTCGCCAAGAAGCATGACATCGCAGTGTGCCACGATGGGCCTTATACTGAGGTAGCCTTCGATGGCTATCGGTCGGTGAGCTTCCTAGAAGCCCCGGGGGCTAGGGATGTTGGAGTGGAATTCCATTCCCTGTCCAAGAGCTACAACATGACCGGCTGGCGGGTGGGCATGGTGGTGGGCAATGCCAGGATAGTTGACGCCTTAACCAGGGTAAAGTCAAACCTTGATTCCGGAATCCCGCAGGCGATCCAGTATGCTGCCATCGAGGCGTTAACCGGGCCCCAGGATTGCATTGAGGAGCATAATGCCATCTACCAGCGTCGCCGCGACCTGCTGCTCCACGCCCTGGGCCGGATCGGGCTTAAGGCCAGGCCCCCTCGTGCCAGCCTATATATCTGGGCCAAGGTGCCTGAGGGCTATACATCCCTGGGCTTCGCCACTACTCTACTTGAGGAGGCCGGGATTGTGGTCACCCCCGGCATCGGCTACGGAAAAGGCGGGGAGGGCTATATTCGCCTCTCGCTCACGGTCCCCGATGGCCGCCTCGAGGAAGCGGTGGCACGACTTACCACATGGCATGAGCGCAAAACATGTTGACATAAGGAGAAACATCGCCAAAAATACAGTCCGCACTCGGCCGCCGAAGGAGAGAGCCTTCTTAGTGGGGGTTGAGACCAAGGGGGAAAGAGACACCTGGTCGGTGGAGGACTCCCTGGAGGAGCTGGCACTTTTGGCAGTTACCGCTGGAGCTGAGGTAGCCGGGGCACTGGTGCAGCGCCTGCAAAAGCCAACGCCATACTATCTGGGCAAGGGGAAGGTTCAAGAGCTGGCCGACTTTAGGCAGAAGGTGGGGTATGATGTGGTCATCTTCGACGACGAGCTTTCACCGACACAGCAGAGGAATCTGGAACAAGCCCTTGAGGTCAAGGTAATCGACCGCACCGCCCTTATACTGGACATATTTGCCAAACGAGCCCGGACCCGCGAAGGCCGCCTTCAGGTGGAGCTGGCGCAGCACCAGTATCTCCTACCCCGCCTTGCCGGGCAATGGAGCCATCTGGAGCGCCTCGGCGGTGGCATCGGCACCAGAGGCCCAGGCGAGGCCCAGCTTGAGACCGACCGACGCCTCATCCGCCAGAAGATCGCCCGATTGCAGAGGGAGATTGAGCAGGTAAGGAAGCACCGCGCCCTCTACCGAAGGCAGCGTGCCCTTCGTGGCATCCCCATCGTCGCCATAATCGGCTATACCAATGCCGGCAAGAGCACCCTGTTCAATGCCCTGAGCAATGCCGGGGTGCTGGTTGAAGATAAGCTCTTCGCCACCCTGGATCCAACCACGAGGAGGCTCACCTTGCCTAATAGGCAACAGGTGCTGATCAGCGATACGGTGGGCTTTATCCATAAGTTACCGGCCATGGTGGTCGCCGCCTTTAGAGCCACCCTGGAGGAACTAGCCGAGGCTGCCCTGCTTCTCCATGTTGTTGACATAACTCATCGCAATGCTATAGAGCAGAGCCTCACAGTTGAACAGACCCTCACCGAGCTGGAGCTAAGCCAGAAGCCAAGGATTACGTTGCTAAACAAGGTCGATCTCTTCGCATCCAGTGAGGAAGATATGGGCGAGTTTGTAAGCGCGGTGGGAGACAGTGATACCGTGCTCATCTCCGCAGCCCGAGGCTGGGGGCTGGGTCGGTTGCTGGAAAGGATCGCTGAGAAGCTGAGTTTGCTTTGAAAGTGGTTCGCACAATAAATGTTATGTAATTAATCCCGCAAAGCGTTATCCGCTTTTTGACATAACAAGATGCCACGCAGCTTGCCTATAGCAGCGGTTCCACGATAAAGCGCTGGATTAAGGGGTGTTACTATGAACAATAAACGAAGATTCCCTCCCATTTTGCTGATAGCCCTGCTTATTTTACTTTCCTTCGTGGGGGGCTTTGCTTTCTCCCGGTCGCTCTTCAGCCCTGTCTCCCAGCTTCCCCAGGAGTTCGACACCTTAGGGGAGGTGTGGCAATCCCTGGATAATTATTATGTCAACCAAGACGCCCTCGACCCCCAGGAGCTGAGTCAGGGAGCCATTGAAGGGATGCTGGAGGCCTTGGGTGACCCCTATACCTCCTACATAGACGCCGAGACTTATAAGCTGTCCATACCCGAGCTAGAAGGCTCCTTTGAGGGCATCGGGGCGGTGCTCAGCATAGAAGACGGTGAGCTAACCGTTTTCTCCCCCATAGCTGGCAGTCCCGCTGAAGCCCAGGGAGTCAAAGCCGGCGATAGGATCCTGGAGATCGATGGCCAGCCTACCGCGGGGATGAGCCTGGCCGAGGCGGCATTGAAGATCCGGGGGCCCCAGGGCACAGAGGTGACCCTTCTCATCCTACACCAAGGTGAGACGGCTCCGGTGGAGGTGGTGATAGTTCGAGAGGAGATCGAGCTCGACACCGTTTACCTCCAAATGTTGCCCGATGAAATCGCCTATATCCTGATCACCTACTTCACCGAGCGCACCCATGAAGAGCTTGTAGCTGCCCTCAACGATGCCATCGCCGCCGGGGCCAAAGGCATCATCCTCGACCTGCGCAACAACCCCGGCGGCTACCTTCATATTGTAGTGCTTGTTGCCGATGAGTTCCTCGACAGCGGCATTGTCCTCTATCAGGCCGATGACGAAGGGAGAGTAACCGGCGAATTGACGGCAAGCCCGAGTGGGCTGGCCACGGAGCTGCCAATGGCCCTTCTGGTGAACGGAGGCAGCGCCAGCGGCAGCGAGGTGCTGGCTGGGGCGCTCCAGGACCATGAGCGCGCTGCGCTTATCGGCAACACCACCTACGGCAGCGGCAGCGTCAAAGCCTTCTACGAGCTGAGCGACGGCTCTGCGCTTTACTTGACTGTAGGCCGATGGCTTACCCCCAACCGTCACCTGATAGAGGGATTAGGGCTTGAACCCGATTTTGAGATAGAGGTCACGGAAGAAGATATACAAAGCGGCCGCGACCCACAGCTGGAACGAGCCGTCGAGTATATCAAGGCTCAGCTATGAAACTTCAAGCTTGAAAAGCACAGGGGGGTGTGCTAGAATAAGCTATGAAAATAAAGACCATCAGCTTCAACCGCAAGGCATACCATGACTATGCTATACAAGAGAGCGTTGAGGCTGGCGTTGTTCTAACCGGCACTGAGATCAAGTCGGTCCGGGCGGGCAAGGTAAATATCAGGGAGGCCTATGCCCATCCCCAGGGCGATGAGCTGTGGTTATTCAATGCCCACATCGCCCGTTATGATGCTGGCAACCGCTACAATCATGAACCGACACGCCCCAGAAAACTTTTGCTTCATCGCCGGCAGATCGATGAGCTTTCAGGAAAGGTGACGCAAAAGGGCTTTACCATAGTGCCCTTAAAGTTGTACCTTAAAAATGGAGTGGCCAAGGTGGAGCTGGGCCTGGCAAGAGGGCGCAAGCTTTACGACAAGCGCCAATCCCTGGCGCGCCGCCAGGCGGAGCGGGAGATGGAGCGCACCCTGAAGGCAGCTAAAAGGGGTTGAAGGGGCGGCGGTAATACAACCCGCACTAGCTTCACACTACAACTGGCTCCGCCAAGAGCTAAAAATGGGGACGAGTGGTTTCGACAGGGGAGGAGCGCTACAGGATTGCAGGCCGAGGTGCCACCCACCTCGCAAAACAGGTGGCAAAAAATAACCGGCGAATACGTCTACGCTAGCTAAGCGAGACACGTCTCCCCGCTTCCCTCGATAAGCGGGGATGTACGACGCAAATTCGAGGTGCGGCAATCCCAACGTCGATAAGGGTTGCTAAAGAGCAGATCGACTGGCTCAACCGCACTCGGTCGGCAGAGGACGGCTGAGCGAGAACCAAGAGTCGACTAAGCCTGTAGATATCCTGGGTAGACCTCCCTTGGACGGGGAGTTCGACTCTCCCCCGTCTCCACCAATGAAAAACTTCACCGCCCTGGATCGATTTGACATCCGGGGCGGTTATTTTATGCAATCTCTTAATTGCCAACCCCTCTAATAAGCTGCTATTGACATGTGCCCTTCTCTCCTGATAGACTTCCTACCACTCTTAGGAACGGAGGCCGAACATGTACCCAGTTGTCCAAGCAAGCATCATAATCGTTGCCAGCGAATGGGCTATGCTCCTGACTAAGATACAAGGACCTCCAAAGGGACAATTCGTTGACAGGCTGGCCACCAACTTTCGGGCAACCTACGACCGCGTGCTTCAAGTGGCTAAAGAAGTCGGTGCTGCTGGTGATTAGAGGCACAGTAATCGCCACCGCGGCGAGGTGAAGAGCTGCGCTAGATGAGAGGGGTAACCCCTGATCTATGAACACCCCCATATCGAAAATAGCGACAAAATCGCCTTGACATGATAGAACATTAGTGCTACATCAAAAGGGATGTTCATTGTAAGCTCTGACTGGCACTGCCAACCCGAGGAACTGATCCCCCAAGCTGCCGAGCTGATCGGCAGGGCTGAGCCCAGCGATATTCTCATAGGGGTTGGCGATCTCTTCGATTTCCTCCCTTTGGGGAAGGAAAAGTTCAACAATTCAAGGGCGATAGACGATTTCATCAACCTCCTCGGGGGGCGTGAGTTTTACTATATCGCCGGGAACCATGACCCCTTCCCTTGGGTTAAAGAGCGTTTCGGTAGCTACTCCAATATAAAGGTTTCACGCACTGTCACCTTTGATAATAGATGGCGTTTCCGGCATGGACACGGCTGGTCCTGCGATTGGTGGCTCCTGCGCCATTTCGCCCCTGGCGTAGTGGAGTTTATGACCGATCATTTACCCACACTATGGTACTGGCTTTCCAAAAAGGCGGGGTGGATACCAAGCGACCATAAGCGAGCTGTCTATTTCGGTGGCTCCGGGGAGCGGCAGCAGTACAATGACAAGGTAGGAATTGTGTGGAGTAACGCCCTTCAGCACGCACAGCACAACGATATGTCGGTAATCGTAGGCCACACTCACTGCTCCGGCGTCCTGACCAGAGCCAAGAACGGTTGTAAGGCGGTTATTGCCGATGCCGGCGACCTCAGAGACGGCACCTACCTGCTTATAGATGATGACATCCAACTCTGTACCCTTTGATCATATTCAGGGAGCCTACTACCAAGATCCATCGCTCTTTCAATATTGACTTGCCCATGGCTTGGTGATAAAATACACAATGGATTGTTAAGCACGCTTATCAATGGTTACCATTGTGTTAAAAATACCTCTAGCTTATTTAACCTGAAGGGCGGAGGTATTTTATTGTCCCTATATTATGTAAAGGAAGGTTGGTATGGCTAAGGTAGTTTCAAAACTCTTCAGAGACTCATCAAGCGCGGAAAAAGCAGCAAAAGAGCTGAAATCAAAGGGCTTTAAGGTCGAGGAAATCAAAGTTGTGGTGCAGGACAAGGAGAAGGCAAAAAGGCTAGGCGCCAAGCCAACCAAAGACATCGGGGCAGCGCTAGCCACCTTATCCGACCTCCCCGAGGAGACCCGTAGCTATTATGAGTTTGCTGTCTCCGTAGGCGGCGTCCTGATCGCTATTCATGCCGATGAGGCGCGCCTGGCCCAGGCTCGAGATATTCTCAGGGGGGCCGACCTGGAGGCCGCTCCGGCAAAGGGACAGATGTGGGCCTCAAGCCCGGCCTTCCCTGTTGCCGGGAGAATGACGGAGACGAACCCTATCGACGCCAAGATGACCGGCGATTTCCGAAGATACTAAGCCCTGACAGGAGGGATAAGAATGTCTCGTTTCATTGCCACTTCAGCTATCCGGGGCGCTCATGCCGTTGTCAAGCAAGCAGATGATATGCTTAAGGATGCCCTGAAGAAGCTGGGACCGGATGTGCCTATCAACTTCAAGGACAAAGAGGGTGTAGGCACAGCCTTCTATCTGCCCGTGATCTACGGCTATTCCGGGCATAAGGTGGAGAAGCTGAGCGATCTGGCGTGGCCACTAGCGCATGCCAGAAGCCTGTTACCCCCCATCCCCAGGGATAACCTGTGGCTACCCTATCTCGGCGAGACCGCCGATGCCGGGGTAGCCACCCTCTTCGGTGAGGAGATCATCGAGGGGATACGCTTTGCCAAGGGAGAACAGCCAGAGGTCCGCAATGGCTTCAAGTTCAACGGCCCCATCAGCGATGTCCAGACACGTTCCTGGGGAATCCAGATGGTGGATGGTAGCATGCCCGGTTTCGCCGCGGTTATCGGTGCTGCCAAGAACAACCAGGTAGCGGTCAAGATCGTGCGTGAGCTTCAGTCCAAGGGGCAGCTCGTCTTCCTCTCCTCCACAGCCAACGGGCGCTCCATTGTCGACCAGCTCCTCGAGGAGGGGGTGGAACTAGGCTATCCCACCTTCACCGTCCCCTTCGGCACCGACACCATCTCCGTGGTCTATGCCCTGGGGTATGCCTCCCGAGCAGCCTTTAGCTTCGGCAATATTAAGCCCGGCAACTTCCGTGAGGTGCTTCTCTATAATAAGTTCCGCTGTTTTGCCTTCGCTTTGTGCCTCGGTCCTATGGATGACCTCAAGTGGGCCACCGGAGCCGGGGCCATCACCTATGGCTTCCCCGCCGTCTGCGATACTGTAGTGCCTAACATCCTGCCTACCGGTATCACCAGGTATGAGCATGTGGTCAGCATGCCCTTCGATGACATCCCGGGGAGGGATGACATGGAGCGGGCGGAGAGGCTGGTGCAGCGCTGCATCGAGGTGCGGGGCATTAAGATCAAGATCCCCTCGGTCCCTATCCCCGTGGCCTATGGGCCCGCCTTCGAGGGCGAGGTGGTGCGCCGCGAGAACCTTCAGTGCGAGTGCGGTGGCAAGGGCGGCATCTGCTTTGAGTGGCTGACTATGAAGGATATGGATGAGATCGAGGACGGCAAGATCACCGTTGTCGGTCCCGAGATCGACAGCGTCAAGGAGGGGAGCAAACTGCCCTTAGGGATTGTGGTTGAGGTGGCCGGGCGTAAGATGCAGAAGGACTTCGAGCCGGTGCTGGAGCGCCAGATCCACCACTTCGTAAACGGCGCTGAGGGGGTTCAGCACGTAGGCCAACGGGACATCACCTGGATCCGCATCAGCAAGGGCGCAACCCAAAAAGGCTTTAAGATAAAGCACCTTGGCGACATCCTCCACACCAACTTACACAATGATTTCGGTGCCATTGTGGACAAGGTTCAGATAACCCTATATACTGAGCAGGACAAGGTTAAGGAGCTAATAGAGAAGGCCCGCGCCGTTTATCGGGAGCGCAACGAGCGCATCGCTGGCCTCACCGATGAAGCGGTGGACACCTATTATAGCTGCACCCTGTGCCAGTCCTTCGCTCCCAATCACGTTTGCATCATTAACCCTGAGCGCACCGGGCTGTGTGGCGCCTACTCCTGGCTCGACTGCCGCGCCGCCTTTGAGATCAAGCCCACCGGCCCTAACCAGCCCGTTCCCAAGGGGAGGTGCATCGACCCGGTGAAGGGGGAGTGGGAAGGGGTTAATAATTTTGTATACGATCATTCCAATAGAAATGTGCAACGCTTCACCATCTATTCCCTCATGGATTCCCCGATGACCACCTGCGGCTGCTGTGAGTGCGTCATGGTTATCATCCCCGAGGCCAATGGGGTGATGATCGTCTCCCGGGATGACTACAGCATGACCCCCTGTGGCATGACCTTCACCACCTTGATGGGCACCGTAGGCGGCGGACTCCAGACTCCGGGGATGATGGGACACAGCAAGATCTATATCACCAGCAACAAGTTCATCTCCGTGGAAGGGGGGATTAAGCGGGTGGTCTGGCTTTCAAAGAATGTCAAAGAGGAGTTCGCCGAGGAGCTTAAGGCGGCTTGCGAGCGGGCCGGCGTGCCCGATCTGATGGACAAGATCGCCGATGCCAGCGTCGCCACCACCTTGGACGAGCTGCTGCCCTTCCTCCAAGAAAAGGGCCACCCTGCTCTTAGCATGGAGCCCATGATGTAATGGAATAATCTAGAGGGAACGCCTGAAACAAGGGTCGTCTTCCCGACCCTTGTTTTGTGAGAGAAGAAAGGAGGGACTATTATGGTGGAAGTGCTGCGGGAGAAGTGGACGGGAAAGGTACACGAAGTGAGGCTGGGGGGAAATGGCCGCAAGAGCGTGGTCGTCGGTGGCGAGACCACCCTGCCCTTCCTCCAGTTTGAGGGCTCAGTGCCCCATAGACCATTGGTTGCAGTAGAGGTCCAGGACCGCCAACCGAAGGACTGGTCACCCCATTTGATCGCTGCCTGGGGCGATGTCCTCGCCGACCCCGGCGCCTGGGCTAAGAAGGCATTGGAGTTTGGCGCTGACATCATTGCCCTGCGTCTCAAGAGCGCCCACCCCGAAGAGGGAAATACCGGCGCTAAAGAGGCCAAAAGGGCCACCGATAAAGTGCTGTCAGCGGTGGACATCCCGGTCATTGTCCTGGGGCCTGAAGTGGCGGAAAAGGATAATGAAGTGCTGGTGGCCGCCTCGGAGGCGGCTCGGGGGCAAAGGGTCGCCCTAGGAAATTGTTTGGAGAAGAACCATCGCGCCATCGCCGCTGCCTGCATCGCCGATGGCCATGTCGCTGTCGCCAAGACCCCTATCGAGATCAATCTGGCAAAGCAGCTTAACATCCTCCTTTGCGATGTGGGGCTGTCGCCGGATTCCATCCTGATGGACCCCACAACCGGGGCCCTAGGCTACGGCGTAGAATACACCTACTCAGTGATGGAGCGGCTTCGCCTTGCCGCCCTTGGCGGGGACAAAATGACGGCAATGCCCATGCTCTGCACCGTCGGTGAGGAAGCCTGGCGGCAGAAGGAGTCCAAGGTTACCCAGGGACTTCCTGCCACTTGGGGCAAGCACGAGGAGCGCGCCGTCATCTGGGAGGGGGTCACCGCCATTACATTGCTGAATAGCGGTGCCGATATCGTGGTGCTGCGACACCCGAAGAATATAGCGGCGGTAAAGACGGTTATCGACAGGCTTATGAGCGCTTGAGAGGAGGTTGT
>CAYSLE010000014.1:0-15844 GCA_964431905.1 uncultured Dehalococcoidales bacterium
GCATTATTATGCCGCCTATGGGAACCCTTTTTGCCAGCGCCGATGGTGGGTCTTCGGACAAATTTATCGATTACCACGAGGCCCGGGCCCGGCGAGGCGTCGCTATGGTGACGGTGGAGGTCACCGATGTCCACCCTTACACCCATGTAGGTGCTCTGGATCGGGGGCTGCCCGCAATTTACGATGATGGTCTCATCCCTCGCTGGCGCCAGTTCACCAAGCGCATTCACGCCGCCGGGGCCAAGGCCAGTATGCAGTTATATCATCCCGGCCGTCAGTTTCCCACCTTGGACCCCAGCAAACCGCCGGTGGCGCCATCGCCGCTGCCCTGTCCCTGCCCGGTTTGCCATGATGTGCCCCGGCCGCTGACCATCGCTGAGGTCGAGGAGCTGGTTCAGGCCTGGGGCGAAGGGGCACGGCGGGCCAAGGAGGCTGGCTTCGATGCCGTGGAGGTCCACGGCGCCCACGGCTACCTTATCGCCCAGTTCATGTCGGCCCACTCCAATTGCCGCGCTGACCGCTATGGGGGAGACTTAAGGGGCCGACTTCGCTTCCCCATGGAGATATTGCAGTCAATTAGGAAACGGGTAGGCCCTGACTTTCCGGTAATCTTCCGCTATAGCGCCGACGAAAGGGCACCTGGTGGGCGCACCCTGGAGGAGTCGGTGGCCATTGCCCCGTTATTGGTGAAGGCCGGCGCCGACTGCCTCAGCGTGTCCACCGGCACCTACCTCACCCTTATGACCTATCTCATCCCGGCGACAGGGGTAGCTAAGGGGCTCAATGTGGAGGCGGCGGCAGCGATAAAGGCAGTGGTGAATGTGCCAGTGATGGTAGCGGGCAAGCTAAACGATCCGATAATGGCGGAGCAGGTGCTGCGCGAGGGCAAAGCGGACCTGGTGGCCATCGGCCGGGGTTTGCTCGCCGATCCTGAGCTGCCTAACAAGGCAGCCGCGGGGGACTTTGACGACATCCGCTGGTGTATCGCCTGCAACGAGTGCATCTATCGGGAACTAACCGCCTTTAATATTGCCTGCACCGTAAACCCAGAGCTGGGGCGGGAGCGGGAGATGGAACTCAAGCCGGCGCCTAAAGCCAAGCGGGTTTTGGTGGCCGGCGGCGGCCCTGCGGGGATGGAGGCGGCCCATATCGCCGCTCAAAGGGGTCACCGGGTCACCCTTTACGAGGCAGAAGAGGAGCTGGGTGGGCAATTCCGCATCGCTTCCCTGCCTCCGTGGAAGCAGGAGATTGTACCCTACTTGAAATACCTCAGCCGGCGGCTGGAGGAGACCGGGGTCAAGGTGGTGCTGGGCCAGGCGCTGACCCGCTCCCTAGTGGAGAAGGCCAAGCCCGATGTGGTGGTGGCCACTGGGGGCAAGCCGCTTGTCCCCAATATACCGGGGAGCAAGGGTGACAAAGTGGTCACCGCCCACGATGTGCTACAGGGCAAGGCGGTGACCGGCCAGCGGGTTCTGGTGGTGGGCGGTGGGCTGATTGGCTGTGAGACCGCCGACTTCCTTGCTAGCTATGGTAAGGATGTCACTATTGTGGAGATGCTGCCCCAGTTGGCCAGCGATATGGCTATGGGGCCCCGGGATCTGCTGCTGGAGAGGTTATGCCAGAGTCAGGTGGAGGCGCTAATATCGGCTACGGTCGTCGAGATCACCGCCGATGGCGTGGTGGTGGAGCACGAGGGTCATCGCGACACTATAGAAGGCATGGACACTATCGTCCTGGCCATGGGAGTCACTTCGGTAAATAAGCTGGCGGAGGCCATTAAGGGCAAGGTTGCTGAGATCCATGTCATTGGCGATGCCAAGACACCGGGCAAAGCGCTGGATGCCATCGCTGCCGGTGCCGAGGTGGGCCGTCTTATCTGAGATGCTGGGCATCCCCAACTAGGCGATGACAATCGCGGCACTCGCCCGGCGGCAGCCAGCCGGGGTCGATGGCGGGATATATACCCATCCGGTGCATGAGACGGAGCAGGGTGCAGGGAGGAAGGCCTACCACGTTCAGGTAGCAGCCCGTTACCTGGGCCACAGGATGGAACTGGGCATCTTGGATGCCGTAGGCCCCGGCCTTGTCCCACGGGCCGCCGCTGGCGATGTAGGCCGCGATCTCCTGATCGCTATAATCTCGCATCCGCACCCGGCTGACGCGGTGGCCGGTGAGCTGTTCGCCGGTGGCGGCGTCTACCAGAGCGACGCCGGTGGCGACCTGGTGTTCCTTGCCCCGCAGCCTATTCAACCACGCATAAGCCTCCTCTTCAGAGGCGGGTTTACCCAGGATAGCGTCCCCATCGACAACGACAGTGTCGGCGCCGATAACTGTTCCCTGGCTTAGGGTGGATGCCACCGCCTGGGCTTTGGACAAAGCCATTTGTTGAGCAGTAATCACCGGATCCCCGGAGGAGGGCAGAGGCTCCTCCGCTTTTGACGCAATAACTCGAAAAATGAGTCCCATGGCAGCCATGATCTGCTGCCGCCGGGGAGATTCAGAGGCCAGAATAAGCTGCTGGCGTGCGTGGAAGGCCCGCTCGCGCTCATGGTTATAGGACAAGGTGGCGATACACTCGATGTGGTGGGTCTGGGGGAAGAGGTCAATGGGTAGCACCTCTTCTAGTATGAACGGGCCATGGCACAGCACCCGGAGGTCGCGGGCCAGGGCTTGTGGGTCGCAAGAGATATACACAACACGCTGCGGCGGGCGGAGGAGGATGGCTCTCAGCGCCGCCGGGTGACACCCAGTGCGGGGTGGGTCCAGCACCAGGGCATCGGGCGCTCTGGGAAGCGCATCTAATAGCTCCTCCGTCTTGGATCGGGCTAGCTCCACATTGGGCAGCCCCTGGATATTGACCTGGGCGTCCTGGACCGCGGAGGCCGACTCCTCGATGGCGATCACCTTCCGGGCGAAGGGAGCCATCAGCACAGCGAAGGTGCCGACGCCGGCGTAGGCATCTACCAATAATTCCTCACCGCTGAGGGCGAGGCGCTCCCGCACCAGATGCACCATCCTCTCCGCCTGGGCCGTGTTCACCTGGAAGAAGGAGGCGGCGGATATGCGGAATCGTTTGCCCCAAAGGGCCTCTTGGTAGTGTTTCTGGCCGGATGCCACCGCTGCTAGGCATTCCCTGAGGGCAGGCTGGATCAGCCACTGGCCGGTATTGATTCCGTAGCGGATAGAGAGCTGGGTAGTCTCGCTGCAGCGGCCCTGGAGCTGGGAAAGCGCTTGGTTGATCCCGGGATGCATGAGGAGACACCGGTCAATGGGGACAAAGCGTCGGCTCTCCCGGTTGACAAAGCCCAGGGTGCCCTCCGGCCCCACCGTGAAGCGGGCGTGGTTGCGGTAGCCCAGAAGTTGGGGTGCGGGCACCACCGGGGCTACCGGGGTATTGACCACCTCTCCCACCCCTTCTATGGCCTCCTCGACTATCCTCCGCTTTAGCTCCAGCTGGTGCTCATAGCGCATGTGCTGCCACTGGCAGCCGGTGCAAGCGCCGAAATAGGGACAGGGCGCTTCTACCCGTTGGGAAGAGGGAACTAGCACCTCGACCACTAGCGCAGCGACATACTTCCGACGCTCTCGCACTACCTCAGCCACCACCTCTTCACCGGGGATACCGCCGAAGACGAACACCCTGGTGCCGTTGTGCCGGGCTGCGGCCTCCCCCAGGTGCCCCATGCCGTCCAGCTTCAAGGTGAGCCGCGACTTCTCAACCTGGCTCATGGACTTACGCCTCTAGACCTAGCTCCTCAAGCCTCTGCCGGGTTGGGGCGCTGGTTCTCTTATCCCAGCCTCGCTCATCGTAATAATCATCCAGCGCCCGCTCCACATCCTCTCTGGTGAGGGTATTACCAAAGTAATCCTTTAGCCTTGACTCCTTTTCCCCCGGCTTCACTGGCTGGAACCATGCCTTTGGCGGGCTATCATCCTTCCGGCTAAACCCAGCCCTCATGTTGAGCAGCTTATGCAGGTTCCACGCCCTCTCTCCGGCCTTTAACAACTCGGCAGGGGTGGTATCAATGCCGGTGATGGCCGAGTAGAAGTCGACCACGCCCTCTATGCTGTGGAAGCGATGGATATATAGCCTGTGGCACAGACCGAGGCAATTGAAAAGGGAGAACCAGTCCTCAGCATGTTTGGTCAGCCTTCCTATGTTGTAGGATTCAGCGCTAAAAATGCGCGCTATCGCTTCATCGGTGATGCCTATCCGCCGTGCGTGACTGATATGCATATCTACGGGGCGGCCCGGCATATAGACGCCGATGCCGCCGCAGGCATAGTTGGGACGGCCGGGGTGCACCATCTGGGCGAAGTTCATCGTGTTCAAGCTATCGATCCTGGGGTCCAGGAACGGGGAGCACCCTTTGATATGCACTGCATGTTCCTCAGCGCCGCTACCGATCCTCCGCGCCGCCCCCAGCGCGCCCTCGGCCACCACATCGCCAAAGCCCTGGCGATGGGCGGTCATCTCTATTAGCCGGAGGACGGTATCGTAATCCGGCTTCAACTCGATGCCGGTATCCTCTTTGGTGATTACACCCCGCTCATAAAGGGAGAACATGAGGCCCAGCGTGCTCTGGAAGTTGATCATGCAGATGCCGTTTCTATTGAAGGTATCCAGGCGCTTGATCGCCCGATTGTGGTTATCCAAAGCGGTCTTGGCGCTGGACTCCACCTCGCCCATGAAATGGGTCATGTAAGAGACCATAGGGGAGAATTCGCCCTCCCGCAATCGATTGAGCTCCTTTTCCCCCATGGGGCAGCTGGGGCAGGCCAGGGTCTTCCTGCTCCTCTTGTGTATTTCAGCCCAGCTCTCGGTATCCAGCCCCATGCCGCCCAGCCATCCCGAGGTCATAGCGTAGGTGCCGCCCTCGATCAGGGTCGGCCGCAGATGGTAGCTCATCACCCGCTCCATCATCCGCTCCACCGCCCTCACCAGCCTGAGGCGGTTTGCCACCCTTATCCCTCTTGTCCCCTGGACGGCTACGATGGCCTTCAAGTTCTTCGATCCCATCACTGCGGGCAGGCCACCGAATCCCAGAGTGCCCAGCTTATCTTGGCACGTCACCGATATCTTGACCAGATTTTCCCCCGCCGGCCCGATAGGGATAACACTGCACGGCTCATATCTAGCCCTGAGCTCGTCCACCGTTTCAAAGGTGTCCCGGCCCCAGAGATGCCCGGCGTCGCATATCTTTACATCGTCATCGCTTATCCTCAGATAAACTGGTTTCGGCGCTCGCCCGGCGATGACTACGTGGTCGTATCCTGAGGATTTGAGCATGAGGGGGAAGTGACCGCCGCCGGCGTTGGTGCCAAAGCCGCCGCTGAGGGGTAGTTTGCTGGTGATAACCAGCTCGGCACTGCTGGGAACGAGCGTTGCGGAGAAGGGGCCGGCCCCGATGATAATGGCATTCTCTGGGGACAGGGGGTCAGCATGGGGAGGGATCAGGTCGTAGGCCAGCTTGTAGTTGATCCCGTGACCGCCGAGAAAGGCCTTCGCCAGCTGGGGATCGAGGGGCTCCTTTCTTGTTTTGCCCTGGGTCAGGTCGACGAAGAGGATGCTTCCGGCATAGCCAGGGATATCCATCTCAGGCGGCCTCGTTTTTCTTCTCCTGGATCAAGGCGCCGTAGGGGCAATAGCGTACGCAGATACCGCAGTTGTCACATCTATCGGTGAAGGAGATCGCATATTCATCGTCGGCTGCCACCAGCCTGCGGATTACGATCTGAGCCTTCGATGGGTTGAATGCCTTTTCGAACCTGAGGGAGCAGCGCAGCTCGCAGATGAGACAACCGGTGCAGTTTGCTACATTAACTGTGATCGTTGGGCCCTTCTTCTTAGTTGACAAGGTGCACCCCCTTTAATGATAGCGCCCGTATTGCCGGCCGACATCCAGAAAATGCTTCACATTCTCCAGGGGGGCGTTATCCGGCACCTGACACCCGGAGCACAATATATATCGGTATCGGTTTGGCTCGGCTGCCGTATCTACGCACTCCTTCACCTTCTCCTCGATCTGCTCCTTGGTCCCTTCAGCATATAGCTCGGTGGGGAAATTGCCTTCAATAACCACCCTTCCTTGAGATATCTCAACCATCTTCTTCAGCGAGGCCGGGCCATCCATGCTTATGGCATCCACCCCCAGGGCAACGAGATCTTCCATAATCGGGTCAGTGTAGCCGCAGATATGGAGGCAGATCGGCTTCTGGGTACGGCCCTTTACATAATCGATAGTCTCGCCGAGGTAGGGCTTGACCCACTGCCGGAACATCTTGGGGGATATAACACTGGTGCCGGCGCTGGGGTCGCCAATGGTCAGCATCCCGACCTCTGTTTCCGCTAGTCCCCCCGCCACCATCTTGGCCAACTCGGTGGTGAAGCGAAGCAGCTCATGGACAAACTGGGGGTCATCCTTGGTATCGAAGATCAGGTTTTCCGTGCCCCTCATCATCATCGCTGCCGACCAGGGGGAGAAACACATCGCCTCCACTGTAGCCTCGGGCAGCGCGGCATCAGCGAGGTGGCATATCTCCTGGTAGTAAAGCAGGCGCTCAAAGCGCTGGGGATCGGGGAGCTTAGCCTTTTTGAAGCCTAGTTTATCGCCGAAGAACTCCAGGCCGCGGGCTTTGAACTCTTCATAGGAAAGCTGGAAAAGCTCGGCGAACATAGCCGGGTCTCCCACCAGTAGCGTTATCCCGTCCTGAGGGACGATCTCATAGAGCGTAGCCATGGCTTTTACGAATTTCTGCGGCTGGGTGCGCACCTCCTTGGCGGTCACCCCGGCGTGCCCCAGGATGGGGATAAAGCTCTGCATCGTCCGCACTGGGATCCTATCGGTGCGCTCGCCGCCGAAGACCGATGCTATGTGGTCTCTTCCGGTATACTTCCGCTTCATGATACCTCCTATTCCTGCCTCAGCTCAGCCCCAATAGCTCCTTGGCCTTGTCCACCGCTGAGGCGGCGTCCGGGGCATAGCCATCAGCGCCGATCTTGTCGGCAAAGCTCTGGGTCACTATGGCGCCGCCGATCATGGTCTTCACCTGACCCTTCAGCCCGGCCTCCTCCAGGGCCTTGATGGTGGTTTGCATATTTTGCATGGTGGTGCCCAGCAGGGCCGACATACCGATAAGCTTGGCCCCCTGTTCCCTGGCGGCCTGGATAAAGCGCTCCGCTGGGGTGTCCACCCCGATGTCGATGACCTCAAAGCCGGCCCCCTTCAGCATTATCGCCACCAGATTCTTCCCGATATCATGCACATCCCCCTTCACTGTTCCCAGGACTATTTTCCCTTTCCTAGCCGCCCCGCTGCTGAGGAGCAGTGGCTCCACTATCTCCATCCCCGCCTTCATGGCTCGGGCGGCGAAAAGCACCTCGGGGAGGAATATCTCCTCTTTCTTGAACTGCTTTCCCACCGCGGACATGCCGGCGATAAGCCCTTCATTCAATATCCTCTGCAAATCTATCCCTTTATCGATGGAGGACTGGGTCAGTTCCCTCACCTTATCAGCTTCCCCTTCGATCAGGCTCTCCGCTATCTTCTGCAGTTCATCCATTTCTCTATCTCCCGGTGAAATCCGGCTTCCTCTTCTCGATGAAGGCCTGTATCCCCTCCATCGGCTCCGGCGATAGGATCAATCGCTCCACCAGCTCCGGCTCGCAGATATAGAGGTCGCCGAAGCTCGCTGCGGTGGCAGCATTGACCAGCTTCTTGGTCATTCTGATAGCTAGTGGCCCTTTGCTAGCGATCTTCTGGATAAACTCGTGGACGGCATCCATGAGCTTGTCCGTGGGGACCACCTTATTCGCCAGCCCGATCCGTAGCGCCTCCTGAGCCTCGATGGGGTCACAGGTCATAATCATCTCTTTGGCCTTGGCCGGTCCGATGAGGTGGGTGAGACGAGGGGTTGAGCCCCAGGTGAAGAACAGCCCGATATTGGCCTCTGGGACTCCAAACCTGGCGTTCTCCGAGGCTATTCTGAAATCGCACCCCATAGCCAGGACTAGCCCGGCGCCCAGACAATAGCCATTGACCGCGGCAATGGTAACCTGCTCCAGGTTCTCCAGGTTGCGGATGAAATCGTGTCCGGTTAGCTGTTGCAGTCTCATCACGTCGGGTAGGGGTGTGGTGCTCTCTGTAGCCATGGTCTGGGTGAGGTCAGCTCCGGCGGAAAAGGCTGTGCCAGCGCCGGTAAATATCACAAATTTGGTATCAAGATCGGTTCTCAGTTCAGCGAAGAGCTGGAGAAAGTCGGCTAACATCTGACCGTTGATGGCATTGCGCTTCTTGGGGCGGTTCAGGGTCACCGTGGCTACCGCCCCCAATTTTTCCACGAGCAGAGTTGCATAGGCCATATTCGCCTCCTTTGCCCAGATTAAAGCATAGACCTGCTATATTTACAATTCCCCATGCTACAGCATAAATAGGGATTGACCGCTCCCTCACCGCTCAACTCTTATACCTTCCCTTTATCGGATTAGAATAAATCTCCAGTGTGGTTGCCGCCCTCGGGCTGGGCAAAAAGCAGGTCGAGGAATCCCTCTCGATCCTTCTCGCTGACCCGCGACCCGATGCGGGCCATTAGCATGTTGGCGGTGTCCATCATGACGTTGGGCTCGGTGGTGTAGAAGTGGCGAAAACCGAAGGGTTCGAAGATGTGCATCAACATCTTACGGTAGCCCGGCTTAGTCAGCCTCGTTTCCTGCATATCCCAATGCCAGCAAAAGCCGGTGAGAAACAGTATTTTATCCTCCAACGTGTCATCTTCCAGGGCTAACTCCACCATTTTCTTGGCCAGACCGTGGCGACGCCATCCCCGGCTCACCTCAATGGAGCCTAACTCGTAGAGCAGGCCGCTGCCGTCTTGGCCCCACCTCTCCAGCGGGCTGGGGTTAGAAAAGGCGATATAGCCAACTATCTTCTTATCTTCGTTATAGGCAATTATCAGGTTGCCATCATCGAGGGCGGCGATCTCTTTGAGGGCTTCCTTATCGCGGAGGATGGAGCGGTATTGAGGAAATACGCCAAGCCCCTCATCGAGTTCAAGGCTGTCGACGAAGTCGGGTGAACAGCGGGTCATAATATGGACTACGCCTTGGGGGGTATGAAGGTTGGCGGTCCTGCTTCTTTTGCTCGCCCCAGATTCAGTGCTTCGGGACATGAGCCACCCCGTTCCGCTGTGTTGCCAGGGGCTGACCTAGAAAGTACCCCAATCTGGGTAGAAGGTCTTGACCATAATGACCATATCGTGGCTTCCTCCCTGAGGGTCCTTGGCGTAGTCGGAGAGCACCGCCTCTTGGACGAAGCCAAGCCGTCGCACCCCATCGATGGCTATATCCTGCTTGTCCGCTATCAGCTCAGCTACCAGTTTCTGCAGGCCGCTCTCCATGGCGGCATTAACTATATCCAGTGCCATCCAGGTTCCCAGGCCTTTGTTCCGATACTCTGGGGCGACGACAATTCGGAGCTTGCCCACATGTTTGCACCCGCCGAAGGTGCGTCGATGAAGCGTGCCGTCGGCCACGATCTTGCCATCAACCTCAGCGATGATGGGGAGAACTCGATCGTAATTGAGGTCGTGCACCCAGCACTCGATCACCTTGGGGTCGGCAACGTCCTCTTTTAGATACCAGCGGTCTTCTTTGGGGAGGCTGGAGAAAAACTCCTTCAATTTCTCCTCATCTTCCTTTACCATCGGCCGTAGCGTTACCCTGGTACCATCCTTCAACACCACAATTCTGGGGTAGTCCCGTAGCATCCTCCCTCCTTTGGCAACTCTTTGTGTAACCTATCGTCCCTTAAACCCAGCTTCCCTCTTCTCCAGGAAGGCTTTGACCCCCTCGGCGAAGTCTTCGGTGCGGACGCACACGCCGGCGGCGTAGGTTTCATACCCCAACTGCGATGCCAGATTATTAGTTTGAAGCCCGGTATATACCGTGCGCTTGATCAACTCGATGGCTACGGAGGGGCCTTTGGCCAGCTTGGAGGCGAGGGCCCTCGCCTCCTTCATCAAGTCGTCGGCGGGCACCACCTTGCTCACAATGCCGATTCGCTCTGCCTCCAAGGCATCGACCGCCCGCCCGCTCCACATAATCTCTAGGGCCTTAGCCGTTCCCACTGCCCGGGGCAGAAAGTAGGATAGCCCCCACTCCACTGGAAGCCCCCTTCTCACAAACACCGAGATGAATCTGGCGTTCTCCGATGCTATCCTGAGATCGCAGGCCATAGCCAGGCCGAAGCCGGCCCCGGCGGCGACGCCATTTACCGCAGCGATCACCGGTTTCTCTACCTGTGACAGCCGGAGCACAGGCAGGCTCAGCGGCCCCATGATGCCCCTGCGCCCGGCCTCACCGGAGCGGATCTCCGTCTGCCCGGCCAAGCCGCGAACATCGGCACCGGAGCAGAAGGCGCGCCCGGCACCGGTGATGATGAGCACCTTAGTAGCGTCGTCCTGAGCCACATCCTCCGCTGCCCGGAGCAATGCCTCCCTGATCCCCGGGCTGAGGGCATTGAGCCTCTCCGGCA
Organism: uncultured Dehalococcoidales bacterium; assembly: GCA_964431905.1. GTDB lineage: Bacteria > Chloroflexota > Dehalococcoidia > E44-bin15 > E44-bin15 > CAYSLE01. The sequence continues at coordinate 10,533 of CAYSLE010000014.1, forward strand.
GATTAAGGGTCAGGGTGGCAATCCCTTCCTCCTTTTGGAAGATGGCGTCCTGATAGGTATAGGCCATTTTTGTCTCCTTTTTCGAGCTGTTGGCTGAGCATGAAGGTTGCCCTTTGGCTATCGAATCGACCTTATAGCAAATCGCTCATAGGGCGTGCTTCAAAACCACGATCTCGGTGGCTGAGGGCAGTTTATCCTTCTTAAACTCCGCCTCGGCAGTATCCAATTTTTTCACGTTTTTCTTGCCAGCCAGGAAAGGCTTGATATCGGCTACGGGGAATGTCGGGCACTTGTCCGTTTGATAGTGCATCGGGATGACGACGCGGGGCTTAATCTGGTTTACAACCTTATGGGCTCCAGCTGCATCCAGGGTGAAGGTTCCCGCCATCGGGGTGAAGAGGACATCGACCTCGCCGATCTCGGCGAGCTGCCGGTCACTGAGCGTGTGCCCCAGGTCTGCCAGATGGCAGAGCCTAACCCCGTTTACGGTGAAACAGAATATGTTATTAGGGCCTCGCTCCTTGCCGCCGCTATCGTCATGGAAGCTTGCCACCCCCTTGAAGCTGATACCTTTAGTCTGGTGGGTGCCGGCACCCTTTATCATCTTGGGGCTGCCGGGAACCCCCTCGACATAGTTGTGGTCCGGGTGTTCGTGAGAGACCACCACGATGTCGACAGCCTCCTTTATCTCATCGTAATTAACCCCAAACATGCCCACCCGGTAGGGGTCGGTGAGGATCTTGACCCCCTCATCTGAGGTGATTATAAAAGCAGCGTGACCAAGCCATTTGACCTTCATTACAGCCTCCTTTAATGTTGTTCTTGGGCCAGGATGAGGTTGACCAGGGTTCTCACCGCAACGCCGGTTTCCCCCTTTACCAGGAAGGTTCGGTCCTTCTCCGCACGCGATGTGCCGGCGATATCCAGGTGCACCCAGGGTGTTTCCTCAACGAACTCGGCCAGGAACTGAGCTCCGGTGATAGCGCCTCCCCAGCGACCGCCGGAGTTCTTGATGTCAGCGACGTCGCTCTTGTTCAGTTCCTTATACTCCTCATACATCGGCATCTGCCAGATGCACTCGCCAGCCTCTTCACCCGCCTTTATGATCCTGTTCACCAATTCCTGGTTATTGCCGAAGGCGCCGGTGCAAAAGTCGCCCAGGGCAATGTGACAGGCCCCGGTCAGGGTGGCGACATCTACCAGGGGTGAGAGCTCCAATTTGCGTGCGTAGCAGATGGCATCGGCCAGGATGAGCCGCCCCTCGGCATCGGTGGTCACCACCTCGATGGTCTTGCCATTCATCGCCCTAAGGATGTCCCCGGGCTTTATGGCGGCGCCATCGGGGAGGTTCTCCGTTGCCGGGATGAGGCCAGTGACATTGACCCTGGGCCTGAGCTCTCCTATGGCGCGCATGGCGGCGATAACAGCGGCGCCACCGGCCATGTCTCCCTTCATGTCCCCCATCCCCTCCGAGGGCTTAATGGATATTCCCCCGGAATCGAAGGTTATCCCCTTACCGATGAGGCCCAACGGGCTTTTCGATGGGTCACCCCCTTTATAACTAAGGACGATGAGCTTTGGCGGCTGCCTGCTTCCCCGGGCCACGCCCAGGAGGGCGCCCATCCCCAGCCTCTCCATGTCCTCTCGCTCCAATACCTGGCATTCAAGGCCGTGTTCTTGGGCCACCTCTCTCGCCGTCTCCGCCATGGTGGTGGGGGTCATGTAATTCGCCGGTTCATTACCCATGTCCCGGGCCAGGTTTGTGGCCTCAGCCATTATCCTGCCTCTGGCGCATCCTCGCTTCAGCTCTCCGAGCTTTTCTTTATCCCTCTCTACGATGAGCAGCTCCTCGACCTCCTTTTGCTCCGGCTCCTTGGTCTGGTGCTTGCGGAAGGTGTAAAGCCCCAACATAGCGCCCTCGGTTACCGCCTGAGCCGATTTTTCAGCATCGATGCCACCCACGCCAGACCCGTGGGCAATGGTGCCCACTCGCTTGGCCCCCACCCTCCGCAGTGAGCGACAGGCCTCAGCGCTGACCCCGCGAATCCTGGTTAGGGTTAGCTCCTTTTCCTTCCCCAAACCGGCGACCACTACCCTTGTCGGCGGGATCTTCCCCATGCTGTGAATCAGGGTCACTTCATTGAGCTTTCCCTTCAGCTCTCCCTCAGCGATGAGCTGCGTAATGAACCCGCCAAGGGCTTGATCCACCGCTCCGGTAGCGCCGCCGGGCCTTTCCACCCCTTCAAAGAGGTTCACTATGATAGCATCAAGGGCAAGCTTGGTGATGTCCCCTGATACGACCTTGACCTCCATCTCCCCCTCCTTATTGTCTATTGTGCCCCCATCTTATCAGAACCCAGAGTAGCATACAATACAGTGGACCAGGGTCAGCTTAACGGTTTACCTCTCGCACAATCCTATCGATTACTGGGGTGATGTCCCTGGAGGTATCGACAGCGAAGTGGTTGCGGCGGATGCGCTGCGCCGACGCTTTCATCTGCTGGTACACCTTCCAGTCGGCATCCGATTTATCCTCGCGGTCGGTTGAGGAGAGGCGATCATTGAGGCGCTGGCGCACCAATTCCGGGGGAGCCTCGACACGCACTATAATCAGCTTGGCTTCAACCCTATCGGCGATATTGTACAGGTGCTCTCGGTGGCGCTCCATGAGGTTGGTGGCATCGAAGATGAGGGGTATCCCCCTTTTGAGCAGCTCTTCAATAAGAAGGTGACAGGCTCGAAACAGACGGTTGCTTTCACTAAGGCTGTAGTTTGGTGAGGGGAAAAGCACCTTTCTCAGGGCATCGCTCTCCAGGATAGGGAAGGGGAGACGCTGGCTAAGCCGACGGCAGAAGTATGATTTCCCGGTCCCGGGCAGGCCGCTTACCACGATGAAAGCCGGTTTTATGGTGGGCTCAGGCAATGGGCCTAAGCTTTCCCTTAATTTTCGCACGTCTTCAACGAGCACCACATTGCCTCAATTAGAGAGACTTTGCCCCAGAGCGCTGAGGTTAAGGCCCGCTATAGAAGGCGAGGCCGAGGAGTCCCCGACCGGTGGTATAACCCATTATCGGGCTGAACTCGCTGATCCAGAGTTCAATGCAATTGAACTCCGATGCCACCCGTTCCTTGAGCCTCACTGCCTCGTCAATGGCATCGGCGTGCATTACTGCTACACGTGCGGTGTTGTCCCCGACCCTCTCCCTCATCATTTGAAGCAGGCGCTCCACCCCGCGCTCTTTGGTTCTGGCTATGCCAACGAAGTGTGCCGTACCATCGGCTATGGTGATTATCGGCTTGACGCTGAGGGCAGACCCTATCTGCGCCGCAATCTTTGGGATGCGTCCTGATCGGTAGGCATAGCGGATGGTTTCCAGAAGGGTGAAGAGGGTGACCCTCTCTTTCACCCCCTCCGCTGCTTTAATGGCCTCATCTAGGCCCTGGCCCGCTGCCACTGCCCTCGCCGCTGCCAGGACCACAAACCCCTCAGCAGCGGCGCAGGTCCTGGAGTCCAATACCTCGATTTGGGTCTGAGGAAGTTCCTGCTTGGCCTGTTCCTTGGCCACCCAGGCTGCATCATGAAGCATGCTGAACTTAGCGGAAAGGGTGATGCACAGGATATTTCGCGCTGTCGAGCTTAGCTCACGGTAGGCCTGGAGGTAATCCGTAGGCGCCGGTGCCGATGTGCTGAAGCGCTCCGGCTCCTTTTCCAGAAGTCTGAAGGCCTCAGAAGGGTTTAAGTCCACCCATTCTCTGTATACCTTATCTTCGAAAAGGATGTATGCCGGCACCACCTTGATACCATACTGCTCCACCATGTCTTCGGTGAGGCAGGCTATGCTGTCAGCGACGATGGCAACCTTATCCACGATAGCAGTTCTCAGTCGGTGTAAAAGGAAAGCCCGACTAGCCCCCGGCCGGTTGAATAGCCCATTACCGGGCTGAACTCGCTAACCCAGAGTTCCACGCAGTTGAACTCCGATGCTACCCGCTTCTTGAGCCGCTCCGCCTCGGCAAGGGCATCGGCGTGCATTACCGCCATATGCACCGGTTTTCCCTCTATCTTCCTCCGCGCCATCTCTAGGATTCGCTCCACGCCGCGCTCTTTACTTCTAGCGATGCCAATGAAAGTGACAGCACCATCGGAAAAGCCGAGGATTGGCTTGACGCTCAGCGCCGACCCTATCTGTGCCGCCACCTTTGGGATGCGTCCTGACCGGTATGCATAGCGTATGGTATCCATGATACAAAGGAAGTTGACCTTCTGCTGCACCGTCTGCGCTGCTCTAAGAGCCTCAACTAGGCCTTGGCCCTCTGCCGCTGACCTTGCCGCGGCCAAGACGATAAAGCCCTCTGCTGCGGCTACATTGTTGGAGTCCAGAAGCTCGATGGTAGTCTGGGGTGATTCCTCCCTGAAATTCTCCCGGGCTGCCTGGGCCGAGGGGTAAATGGCGCTCAATTTGGAGGAGATGGTGATGCACAGGATATTCTCCGCCTTTTTGCTCAGCTCTCGATAGAGCTGGAGGAAATCCTCAGGGGAGGGCGCCGAGGTTCCAAAGCGTTCTGGGTCCTTTTCCAGAAGCTGGTAGGCCTGGGATGTGGTTATGTCCACGTACTCTTTGTATACTCGGCCGTTGAAGAGGATATTTGTGGGTACCAGTCGGATGTCGTACTGCTCCAGCATCTCCTTGGTGAGACAGGCTGTGCTATCGGTGATGATGGCAACTTTACCCATAATCGAAAAGAATTTACTCCAATTGGGAACTAAAGTCAATAGCAAGGTCTTCAGGGAACCTTATCCTGGCCTCATACTCGCGGAAGGCGAGACGCAGCCCGTCGAGGTCGATGGTGGGGATAGCGACATATATCGGGCGCCTGCCGATCTCCTTGGGCTCGTGAGCATCTGACCCCTGGATGCAGGCATATTTCTTGGGGAAATGGGGCATCAGCCCTTGATTCCAAAGCCTTCTATTGGAGGGGATGGTTATCTCCAGGGCGCTGAGGTAGTCACTGTTATGGATTCTCTGCCTATCTTTGAGCGGCATGTCGCAGCCGATGAAGCCTTTGGGCCGCCGATCTACATGAGCGGCGATGGCCAGCCCACCGCTCTCCGCGATCCTTTGGAATGCCTCATCCAGCCACATAGCTGTTTCCTGAAAGCCATGGCCTCGCTGTTCCTCATCGAAGCCGAGAAGCTCCACCAGGCGGTGCAATCGCTCGACCGGGGTGTCCTGGTCGAAGATGGCAATGACATGTCCTCCCCTCGACGATATCTCCACCCCGGGGAGAATGCCTAGACCATTCCTTACACC
>CAYSLE010000015.1:0-15608 GCA_964431905.1 uncultured Dehalococcoidales bacterium
GGTTCCCCGCATCGATTATGAGAAGCTGTCGGATGATAGACTGGGCGAGAGTTCGGAGATGGTTCGCTCCAGGGTAGAGAGGGCACGCGCCATCCAGCGGGAACGGTTCCAGGGAACAAAGCTGGCCTGCAATGCGGAGATGACCCCGGTGGAGGTGAGGGAGTTCTGCCAGGTGGAAGCGGAGGCGCAGAGCCTGCTTAAGGCCGCTATGAAACAATTAGCTCTCTCTGCCCGCGCCTTTCACCGCATCCTCAAGCTGGCGCGCACCATTGCCGACCTAGCCGGTGCCCCAACCATCGAAGCCAGCTACCTCGCCGAGGCCATCCAGTACCGAATGCGCCAATACCATCAGTGAGCTGCTGTCCAGGCACATGGTTGGTATTTTATATGAATGATTTCGCACCAGGCCCATCAGGCAGTGGGAGGTGATGGGGGAGTTGATGAAGAGGATAAAGAAAACCTTCGACGAAGAGGGTATCGAGATCCCCTGGCCCCATACTAAAGTGTTTTTGGCGGTCCACTGCTACAGGGTGGTGTCGGCGAGGCCCCGACACCACGGGCACCATAAGCGAGACCATCTTATATAGCTCGTTGCAGCTTTTCCAGAGTTAAGGTGGTGATATCTTCAAGCTGGCGATAAAGCCACAGGGTGATGTCTTCTTCTTCGATGGATTTCCTCAGGGCGGCGGCCCGCCGGCTTCTCTCTTCGTGGGGTAGGAGTAGTGCCTGACGGAATGCCTCCGCTGTTCCTTCTATATCTGTCGGCGTCACCGTAATGGCATTCTGCCTAAGCTGCTCGTAGGCTCCGGCGGTTTCTGACAACACTAAGACGCCGTCGCAGGTGTTGACTGTGGGGCCCTCTTTTGCCACCAGATTCATGCCGTCGATCACCGGGTTCACAATCAGGACGTCATAAAGTCGTAGCCCGGCGATGGCTTGGGCATAGTTATTCTCACAGAACACCATTATCGGTTGCCACTGGTCATTGCCATATTTTTCATTTATGGCTTTGACTATCTCGTTGACTTCCTCAGCATACCTCTGGTACTGCCGGATATGGGTGCGGGATGGGACGAGGAAGGCGAGGAAGGTGACCTTGCCTAAAAGATCGGGGTAACGCTGAAGAAGCAGGTCAAAGGCTTTGAAGCCGCGTATTATGTTCTTATTTGGCTCCATCCGATCTACACGAACGATGGTCCTTCCATTACACAAGGGGCGCAGCTTTTCCTCGTATCCCTGAACCCAGGGCGACTGGACTGCCTTCCGCAGGCTAGTTACGTCGACTGATATGGGGTAAGCCTGCACTCTCACCAAATGGTCGTCGATGGAGACAATGTGTTTCTTATAGTCAACTTCGGACTTCTCAACGAATTCCTCACAGGTCTGAAGGAAGTTGTGCACATCCACGCGGGTTTGTAGGCCGATAATGTCGCTGGCGCAGAGATGCTCGTGGATAGTACGGCGCATAGTGCTAGGTAGCAGTTGCCAGTATTGGGGGCCAGGCCATGGGATGTGAGTGAAATGCTGGATAATGGCATTTGGGATTTGCTTTCGAATGTAGCCTGCGGCAAGATATAGATGATAATCGTGGAGCATAACCACACAAGGGAGGTCGCTTTCTTGAGCTTCGTCGATGACCGCTTCAGCGATTGCTTGGTTCACCGGTATATAGCCGTTTTCCCAGGCATCGTAAACCCGGCCGTCGATATTGGGAGTGTGGGAGGAATTCCACATGTAGTGCTGAAGATACCACAGGAGAGGGTTGCAGAAGATGCTGTAAAACTTATGATACATGCTTCCAGGAGAAGCCACGAAACGAACGAAGAGGTTATGTCCAGTTAGTGGTGCTCTAAACCGCTTCCACTGCGCCTTTTCGGCAACATGGCGATCTCCCTCACCCATGGCGCTGGCGATCCAAGTGACATCCATGTGCTGGCTGATGGCGGTGAGGGCAGTAACCACACTGCCGCTGCCTCGGCGCCACTGAAGTTTGCCTTCTTGATTAGTGTGGTATTCAATAGGGCCTCGGTTGCTGGCGAGGATGAGGTTCCTATGTCCTAAGAGTTTCTGGCACAATTGGCTCAGCCGAAGTCTCTTGTCCTGAGTCGGCATTGCCATTTTCCCCTACCCTCCCCATTTCTGTTGTTTCAGATTGGGTAGCTGTGGACACGAGAACGGTGTCGAGGATGCCTAACATTATCACACGGACTATAGGGTTGTCAAGTCGTCAACGCTTCGCTCTCATTGACATACCTACCTCAGTTACAATAAAATCGGGAAGGAAGGTAGTGCTGGTGAAGAGCGACCAAATTCGGGAGGAGTTCCTCCATTTTTTTGAGGAGAAGGGGCATAGGGTAATTCCCAGCTCCTCTCTGGTGCCCGAGGGCGATCCTACCCTGCTTCTGACTACTGCCGGCATGGTGCAGTTCAAGCGTTACTTCACCGGTGAGGCCATTCCTCCCCATCCCCGCTTGGCATCGTGTCAGAAGTGCTTCCGCACCACGGATATCGACGCCGTCGGCGATGCCAAGCATCTTACCTTTTTCGAGATGCTGGGCAACTTCAGCGTCGGCGACTATTTCAAGCGGGAGGCCATCGCCTGGGCCTGGGAGTTCGTTACCGAGAGGCTTGGGCTGCCCCCGGAGCGGCTGTGGGTCACCATCTTCCTCGATGATGATGAGGCCTTCGATTACTGGCGAGAGATAGGGGTTCCCCAGGAGAGGATAATTCGCTTTAGTGAGGAGGACAATTTCTGGGGGCCCGCCGGCGATACCGGGCCCTGTGGGCCGTGCAGCGAGATTCACTACGATGTCGGCCCGGAATTCGGTTGTGGCCGGCCCGATTGCGGGCCTAACTGCGACTGCGGCCGCTTCATCGAGGTATGGAACCTGGTCTTCACCCAGTATGACCAGCAACCGGATGGGCGGCGCCTGCCTCTGCCCAGGCCCAACATCGATACCGGCATGGGATTGGAGCGGATTGCCGCGGCGATGCAGGGCCAGGCAACGGTCTATGAGACTGACCTTTTTAGCCCGCTGATAGATTGTGTCGCCGATTTGTCAGGAAAGTGGTATGGGGAGGATGCGGACATCGACCGTGCGATGAGGATAGTGGCGGAGCATGGGCGGGCCATCACCTTCCTCATTGCCGATGGGGTGATGCCCTCCAATGAGGGGCGGGGCTACGTGCTGCGCCGGGTGCTGAGGCGCGCCGCCCTCTTCGGCCGCAAGCTGGGGCTTGAGGGGCAATTCCTCGGTGAGATAGCGCAGGTTGTCATTGCTCAGATGGGTCATATATATCCAGAGCTGGAAAGGGGGCAAGAGGTCATCCTCAGCACCATCGAGGCTGAGGAGGGTAGGTTTGACCAGACCCTTGATAGAGGGCTTGGAATCTTTAGAGGTCTGATTAATTACCGTACTCGGTACCGTGGGGTCATTCCCGAGTTGGTCAGCTTCGCTAAAGAGCATGTGCCGAGTGCAGAGAATGCGTCAGCCATCCTTGAGCGGTACGGTTTTGGTGGCTATGATAAGGAAGCGGAACCTTTTGAACAAATCGGTGAGCAGATGGCTGCTGAATCCATCACGGACTTGCTTTACCACGCTCTCAAAAGCCAAGAAGAAGGGGCATTTGCAGAGGCCGAAGATAAATTCAGCAGTTTGCAGGAGTGGAGCAATTGCCTTTCTGGACACGAGGTGTTTACGTTGTACGATACCTACGGGTTACCGATAGATACACTGCATGAGCTAGTTGAGCAGGGCAAGCTTTACTTTGATTCTGATGGGTTTGAAAAAGAACTGCTGCAGCAGCGGGAGCGGGCGCGGGCAGCAGCAAAGGTGGATATAACCGCTAGGGTTACGGTGCATCACCACCAGCCAACACTTTTCGTTGGCTACGATGAGGTGAAGCATAAGTCAAGCGTGTTGAGCCTATCGATCGGGGGCAAGCCTGTCGACACGGTGGGCCAGGGTCAGGACGTGGAGGTTGTCCTATCTGAGACGCCCTTCTATGGTGAGATGGGAGGGCAGGTTGGCGATACCGGCGAGATTCATGGGCCTCACGGCCGCATCAGGGTTACAAATGCCATCTGGCCCAGCCCTGAGGTTATCGTTCACCAGGGGAAAGTGGTCGAGGGACAAATCTCGGTGGGTGATACTGTTGAAGTCATCGTAGACCAAAAACGCCGTCTGGACATCGCTCGCAACCACACCGCCACCCACCTCCTCCAGGCAGCGCTGCGCCAACTGCTGGGGGAGCAGGTCCGCCAGTCGGGCTCACTGGTAGCGCCGGATCGGTTCAGGTTTGACTTCACTCATCCCAGCGCCCCAACGAAGGAGCAACTGGCCGAGGTGCAGCGCATCGTCAACGAGTATATACGGCGCAACCTGAAGGTGTCGAGCAGGATGATGCCCTACCGGGAGGCTCTACATAAGGGGGCTCTAGCGTTCTTCGGTGAGAAGTATGGCGATGAGGTGCGGGTGCTGGAAATCGGCGAGCCTACCATCAGCATGGAGCTATGCGGCGGCACCCATGTCAAAGCAACGGGCGAGATCGGATTTTTCCAAATCGTGTCCGAGAGCAGCATCGGCGCCGGACTGCGCCGTATTGAGGCGGTTACCGGTAGGGGTGCTGAGGAGTTCATAGCGGAGCAGCTATCCATTATGGCGGAGGCGGCTCATGCGCTGAAAGGCGCAGCGCCTGAGATATTAGACCGCGTCTCCGCCTTGCAGCAAGAGCTGGAATCAGAGCGAAAGAGGGCCTCGGCGCTGGAGCGGGAGCTATTGAAGAAGACAGTGGACTCAATTGTTGGTCAGGTGGAGTCAGTCAAAGGAATTCCGGTGCTGGCGGTGGGGGTCTCGGCCTCCAATACCGAAGCGCTGCGCCAGATGGGCGATTTGATTAAAGAGCGCTTGAAGAGTGTGTTGGTTGTTTTAGGGGCAATCTACAACGAGCAGGTCAACTTCGTGGCTATGGTCACCCCGGACCTGGTCAAAAGAGGGCTACATGCCGGCGAGATCGTGAAGCAGGTTGCCGCAGTAGCTGGCGGCAGCGGTGGGGGTAGAGCTGAGATGGGGCAGGCCGGCGGCAAAGATAAGAAGAAGCTGGATGAGGCCTTGAAGCTGGTGAAGGAGTTGGTGGCAAAGCATGGCGATGCTGGGACTTGATGTTGGTCAGAAGCGGATTGGGGTCGCCCTGGCTCAAGATCGCATCGCCATCCCCCTGACTGTGATCGAGCGAAAGGGTGAAAAGGATGATGCGGAAAGAATCATCGCTCTTGTCACAGAGCATGGGGTGAATCGAATCGTGGTCGGGCTTCCCCGCTCCATGGACGGCAGCATTGGCCAGCAGGCGGAGCAGGCTCTCGCCTTCTCCAGGGAGCTTTCTCAGCACACCGATGTCCCGGTGGATACCTGGGATGAGCGGCTGTCCACGGTTTCGGCGGAGCGGCTCCTTCTGGATACCGGGATGAAAAGGGAGAAACGAAAGGCTCGCCGCGATGCGATGGCGGCGGCCATTATTTTGCAGGGTTATTTGGATAGCATAAGCAGATGACGAAGTATGTCGGTCTCATCGGATACCCCTTAGGGCATTCTGTCTCTCCGGCTATGCAGCAGGCTGCTTTCGACTACTACAACCTCGACCTTCGCTACGAGGCGTGGGAGACGGAGCCATCGAAGCTGGGGAAGGTCCTGGTGCGGGTGCGCCAGCCTTCGACCCTGGGGGCCAATGTCACCGTGCCTCATAAGGAGGCGGTGGTGCCGCTCATGGATGAGCTGGATGACCTCGCCTTTGAGATCGGGGCGGTGAACACCGTTGTCAATCGCAATGGCCGGCTGGTGGGCTACAACACCGATGCCGGCGGCTTCTTGCTGGCGCTGCGCCAGGAGGGCGGCTTCGACCCTGCGGACAAGCGGATAGTCATAATTGGTGCTGGCGGGGTGGCGCGCGCGGCGAGCTTCGCCCTGGCCCGGGCCGGAGCAAAGTCGCTGGTTATTACCGACATTATCGCCGAGCGGGCAAACCGGCTGGCGTCAGACCTGGAGCGAAGCCTGGCCCGAGGGAGTGGGCCGCCCGCCAGGAGCTGCGTTGATGCCAAGGAGATGAGAGGGATTGCCTGGCTGGAGAGGCCGGGGGCACCGCTTCCGGAGATAAGGGCGCTATCTAAGGACGACCCCCAGGTCGCGGAGGCATTATCCGGCTGTGACCTTCTGGTCAACTGCACCCCGATAGGGATGAAGCACAGCGACAGCGAGGGCCGGTCGCCTCTTGAGGCGGAACTCATCCCCAAGGGGGCGCTGGTCTACGATGTGGTGTATAATCCTATTGAGACGCCCCTTCTTGCCGATGCCAGGAAGCGCGGGGCGCGCACCCTGAACGGGCTGGCCATGCTCGTTCATCAAGGGGCGTCAGGCTTTGAGCTATGGACCGGCCGGGAAGCGCCGATCGACATAATGTTTAAGGCAGCGAAGTGGGCGCTGTAGGCAATTAGAAACAGTTAATAAGGGTCGAAAAGTGGACTGGCAACTTGTTGCAAATGTAGCTCAGAGTTTAGCGATCATTGTGATGATCGTAACTTTCGTGATAACTTTTCGTCATCAACTGAGAGCATCGCGTGCTCAAACCTTTATTCAGTTAACCAGTGCCTACGATGAAATTGCGCGCCTGAGGGCAAATAATCCAGATGTCCTTTCACTCGGCGAAAGCTGGGAACCTGAGAAACTGGGAGAAATGTATTCTGGCTCTCCTGAATCAGAGAAGTGGGCGAGGTACTACAGCTATGCCGAATTATGCATAGGGTTCTGTACGACGTGCCTATATCTTCGTCGGGCGAGAATGATTCCGGAGAAGACCTATAAGGATTTTTCCCAAGGCCTGGTGGGTCTTCTCGTCACGGAAAACACACCTCTTTTCAGACATCTCGCTGATTTACCCTTTTGCTCCGAAACTTTTCGCTCATTGATGAGCGAGTGGGAGCCTGGTTGGTGAAGTTCGAATTTTGCCTGAGAAGGAGCTTTATAAATGTTTCGCTTCTTAACCGCGCGGGTGAATCGCATGGCAGGGCGTTGGCGCTTGACATCGGTATACAGTTTGTATACAATTGGGAGATGATGGGTGCTTCGCATCGAGTCTCTGCAAATCGATGACCACGTTTTGGAAAAGATTGAGTCAAAGCACAACATTTCCTTTATCGAAGTTGAGGAGGCTTGTCTTTCAGAAAAGCGAGATGTGAGAAGAGGCAGGGAGGGACTATATAAGGTCTTTAGCCAGACGGACGCTGGGCGATATGTTCTGGTGGTCCTGCTGAATCTGGGTGAAGGCGATTGGAAGGTAGTCACCGCTCGCCAAATGACTGATAGCGAAAAGCGATTGTATATCAAAGCGACAGGCGGAGGCAGGTGAGATGGCAGGTGTAGACAAGGAGATCGAGCGAATAGAGCAGGGCGATGCCTGGGATGAGACCGATGAAGTTGTTCAGGTGGAGGCGAAGAAGCCACTGGATAAGGTGATCCCGGTCCGGCTTCCAGCGGAGAAATGGGAGGAGATGAGGAAGGAAGCTCGTGAGCTTGGCATCGGCCCAACTACCCTAGCTCGAATGTGGATACTGGAGCGATTGCGCCAGAGAACGAAGGCGGGGATTTAATGTTTCGCTTTTTAACATCGGGCGAATCGCATGGCAGGGCGCTGGTAACCATCGTTGAGGGAGTGCCGGCGGGCCTGGCCCTTGATGAGGAATTCATCGCCCGCGATCTAAAGCGGCGCCAGGGGGGTTACGGGCGCTCTGCCCGCATGGAGATAGAGCAGGATAGGGCTGAAATCCTCTCCGGGGTGCGCCACGGCCTCACCATGGGCAGCCCTATCTCCCTCCTCCTCTGGAACCGCGACTGGGAAAACTGGAAGGAAATCATGGCCGTCTCGCCGGTGGACAAGGAGACCGAGCCGGTGACCCGACTCCGGCCGGGCCATGCTGACCTGTTGGGGGTGGTAAAGTATGGCCTGGAGGACATCCGCCCCATCCTGGAGCGGGCCAGCGCTCGGGAGACGGCGGCCCGGGTCGCCGTGGGGGCGGTGGCTAGAAGGTTTCTTGAGGAGTTCGGCATTGAAATTCATAGCCATACGGTTGCTATTGGAGGCGTTCGGGCCAAGGGCGAAAAAAATTGGGCCAAGGTGGAAAAATCGCCGGTTCGCTGTGCCGACGCTGCTGCGGAGAAGGCGATGATGGCCGCTATCGACAAGGCCAAGGACGCCGGCGACAGCCTGGGCGGCATATTCCAGGTAATTGCCACCGGCGTCCCCATTGGGCTGGGGAGCCACGTCCACTGGGACCGAAGGCTCGATGGCCGCATTGCGCAGGCGGTGATGAGCATCAACGCGGTCAAGGGGGTGGAGCTGGGCGCTGGCTTCTTGCTGGCGGAGATGAAAGGCTCTCAGGCACATGACATAATCCATTTCGATAGGGCGAGGCGAAGGTGGCAACACGCCACCAATCGCGCCGGCGGCATCGAGGGCGGGATGACCAACGGCGAGCCTATCGTGGTCAACGCTGTGGTCAAGCCCATCCCCACCCTGAGCCAACCCTTGCCATCGGTGGATTTGAAGACGGGCGAGGCGGTGGAGGCCCACGTTGAGCGCAGCGACATCTGCGTTGTCCCCGCTGCCGCGGTCATAGGCGAAGCGATGCTGGCCATTGTCCTCGCCGATGCCATACTTGAGAAATTCGGCGGCGACCATATAAGGGAAACACTCCGCAATTACCAGGGATACCTGGAGGGAATAGCCAAGAAATAGCGAAATGAGTAAAAAAGGCGAAAACATCATCCTGACCGGCTTCTCTTTTACCGGTAAGTCGGGGGTGGGTAAGGAGGTAGCGCGACGCCTTGGCTGGCGTTTTGTCGATAGCGACGATGAGATCGTAGCCCTCGCTGGCAAGGACATCCCCGACATCTTCGCTCAGGATGGTGAGGAGCACTTCCGGAAGCTGGAACGCCAGGTGCTGGCCAAGGTCTGTAAAGGGGAGCAACAGGTTATCTCCACCGGCGGTGGGGCCATTGTTGACCCCAGGAATCGCCAGCTCTTTGCCCGGCGCGGGGTGCTCATCTGCCTCGAGGCCCGGCCGAAGACTATCTATAATCGCCTTCTCGCTGCCCAACAGGCCGACCATGTAGTCCGACCCCTCCTCGCCGTCCCCGATCCGCTTGAGCGCATCGAGTCGCTCAAGGCCTCGCGACAGCCCTATTATGCCCTGGCCGACTGGGCAGTTCATACCGACAATCTAACTGTGCAACAGACGGCGGATGAGGTGCTCCGAGCCTTCAGGCAGGTAATGAAGGGTGGCATATCCCACTATGAAGGCGCCTCTTTTGTGGTAACCACGCCTACCGAAAGCTACCCGGTCTTTGTTGGCTGGGGCCTCCTCGATGAACTGGGGGAGCGAATGCGCCATGCTGGCCTCGGCCACCAGGCCTATATCATCAGCGATGAGGAGGTCTTTTCGCGCTACGGCGGTAAAGTCACCAAATCCCTGGAAGACGCTGGGTTCAACATAGAGTTCTTTACAGTACCTCCTGGAGAGAGCACCAAGACCGTCGATACTACGGTGAAGCTCTACGACTGGCTTGTGCAGCGCCGTGCCGAACGGGTGCATGCCATCGTCGCCTTGGGAGGGGGCATGATCGGCGACCTCGCTGGCTTTGTTGCCGCTACCTTCCTTAGGGGCATGCCATTGGTTCAGGTGCCCACCACCCTGGTGGCCATGGCCGATTCCTCTATCGGGGGAAAGGTCGCGGTAAATCATCCTCAGGCGAAGAACCTCATCGGCGCCTTCTACCAGCCCCGCCTGGTGGTGGCCGATGTCAGCACCCTATCCACCCTGCCCCAAAGGGAGCTTGTCTCGGGGTGGGCTGAGGTGCTCAAGCATGCTTTGATCCTCGATTCAGATTTCTTTGAGTTTCTGAAGGCTCATGCGGAAAGTCTGGTGAATCTGGAGCCTGAGTTGACCACTGAGGCGATAAGGCGTAGCGCTTGGCTCAAAGCCGGGGTGGTGAGCGAGGATGAAAGGGAGCGGGGCAGGCGCATGATCCTGAACTACGGACACACCATAGGCCACGGGCTTGAGGCAGCTACCGACTATGAGCGCTTCCTCCACGGCGAGGCGGTGGCCATCGGCATGATGGGGGCAGCCATGCTCAGTCAGCGACTGGGGCTTGTATCTGAGGATGTTGTGGCGCAGCAGGGGAGGCTGATTCAGCGGTTTGGTCTGCCCACAACCTGCTCCGGCGTCGGTATGAAGGAAACACTGAGGGCCATGGAGCTGGACAAGAAGGTGAGGGAGAGGGCGGTGAGGTGGGTGCTTCTGGAGGGGGTGGGCAAGGCGGTGCTGCGGGACGATGTGCCGTTACCGGATGTGGAGGCTGTGCTTAAAGAATTGTTGACATAGGAGCAATATGGACAAGCTCAAAGAACTTGAGCCCATTTTTTATCCCAAGACGCTGGCGGTGGTCGGGGCCTCCGCCGATGAAAGGAAGTTTGGCGGCGGTTTTCTGAGGTCGCTCCAGGAATTCGGGTTCAAGGGTAGTATCTATCCGGTAAATCCCAAGGGGACGGAAGTACTGGGCCTCAAGATGTATCCCAATGTCAGGGATATCCCTGGACCTGTGGACCTGGCTCACATCATGGTGCCGGCTCGCTTCGTTCCTGGGGTTCTGGAGGACTGCGTGGCCAAAGGGGTGAAGGCGGCGCAGATCTTCACCGCCGGCTTCAGGGAAACCGGGGAGGAGGAAGGACGCAGGCTCGAGGAGAAGCTGGTAAGGATCGCCAAAAACGGCATCCGGCTCATCGGCCCCAACTGCTTCGGCGTTTATTGCCCGGCCAGTGGCCTAACCCTGTTGCCAGGTTGGGATTTCCCCAAGGAGAGCGGCCCGGTGGCCTTTCTGTCGCAGAGCGGTGGCTATGCCGCTGAGTTCTCGCGGGAGGCCAAAGGATGGGGCATCAGGTTCAGCAAGGTTATTAGCTATGGCAATGCCTGTGATTTGAATGAGTCGGATTTCCTGGAGTATCTCGAGCAGGATCCCGAAACCAGGATAATCACCGTCTATATGGAGGGTCCCAAGGAGGGGCGGTGCTTCCTCAAACTGGTTCAGGAGGTTTCCCAGTCCAAGCCGGTGATAATCTGGAAGGGGGGGCTTACCCAGGCGGGGGCGAGAGCAGTGACCTCCCATACCGCCTCGCTTAGCGGTGATGAGGCAACCTGGGATGCCCTTTTCAAGCAGAGCAGTGCCATTAGGGTGCAAAGTATGGAAGAACTCATCGATACCACGGTGGCCTTTCTCCATCTGCCTCCAACCACCGGCCGCCGTGTCGCTGTAATCGGTGGTGGTGGTGGGATCAGTGTGGCGGCGTCTGATGCCTGTGAGCATGTGGGTCTTGATGTGCCCCCCTTCGCCGCTGCGGTTCGGGAACAGTTAAGGTCGCTCCTCCCTCCCGCTGGAACCAGCATCAGAAATCCCATCGATATCGGTGCTCCTGTCATCCCGCCGGAGGCCTGGCACAAGATACTGGAGATAGCCGCCAGTGCGGAAAATATCGATACTATAATTGCCACTCAGGCTATGCACTACATCCTCAGTGGCAAGCTGAGCTTCCTCTTCGATACTACAGGGAGCTTTGTTCAGGATTCCATCCGGGCGCCAGTAGACATCAAGCGACAGTTGGGGAAGCCGGTGGTCATGGTGCTCCCTGTGGGCAGCGAGGAGTTAGAGATGATCGATGCCGAAAAGGGTAGGAGGGAGATTCGGGCTACATATCTTAGTGCTGGTATCCCAGTTTATCCCACCCTGGAGCGGGCGGCAAGGGCGGTGTCTCACGTAACTGAATATTACCGGAAGGAAGTCTAATGCTGGAAAGGCTGTTCAATCCATCGTCAGTGGCGCTCATTGGCGCCTCCAACAACATATTTAAATCCGGTGGATTTTTTATGAGGAGCCTTGTTGACAACGGCTTTCGCGGCCAGCTCTATCCAATCAATCCTAGAGAATCCCAGGTCTTAGGGCTCACGAGCTTCCCCAGCGTTCTCGACACCCCTGGTGAGGTTGACCTGGCGGTAATGACTATCCGGGCGCAAGCGACCGAGGAGGCCATGTCGCAGTGCGCGCAGAAGGGGGTCAAGTTTGTGGTAATGCACGCCGCCGGCTTTGGAGAGACAGGCAATCAGGGCCGAGAACTGGAAGATAAGGTGATTCAAATCGCCCACCAGGGGGGAGTTCGAGTCGTTGGTCCAAATTGCATGGGGATTTATAGTCCTGAAGCCAGATTAAACACTATCATACCCTTTGTCGACTTGCCTATGGAGATGGGCAACGTGGCCTTTGTCGGGCAGAGCGGCTGGGCTTCCGAGGCTTTCATTGTCAGCGGCTATGACCGCGGGCTGCGCCTGAGCCGGGTGATCAACAGTGGAAACCAGAGCGACCTGGACATCGTTGATTATCTGCAGTACTTTGGTGCCGATCCCAGCACAGAAGTCATCGCCGCCTATGTGGAGGGGATAAAAAGGGGGCGGGATTTTCTCATGATAGCGGGTGAGGTCTCTAAGAGGAAGCCTGTCATCGTCTGGAAGTCGGGTAGGACCGTTGCTGGAGCCCGTGCTGTGGCCTCACACACTGGCTCCCTGGCTGGCAGTGACTTGGTCAATAGCGGCGCTTTCAGGCAGGCGGGGATCATCAGGGCTCAGAATATGGAGGAGCTTATCGACTTCGCCGTGGCCTTCTCTTGCCCTTATCCCCCCTTGGGGAATCGTGTCGGGATAGTGGTAGAGGCAGGTGGTGGCGCAGTGGCCGCTGCCGATGCCTGTGAGAGCCTAGGGCTTCAGATATTACCTCTGCCAACGGAGGTTCAGGATGAACTACGGGATTACCTAAATGAGATAAAATCGCCCTCCCACGCGGTTAAGAACCCGGTGGACCTTGTTTGGCCCCCGGTCACTGAGTATTCAACTGTCTTGCAGCGGAGCCTGGAGATCGTGGGCAAGGCGGTCGATGCTCTGCTGGCGGTTACATACTATCCATTGACCGATCCAGTCTATGCTCAGGGGATGAGGGAGGTACTAGAGAGGGTGCGGAAACCGGTGTTTGTCGTTGTCCCTTACCCTACCAGGCAGGGCGAGGGGCTAAGCCTCTACACCCAAAAGGGCATGCCCGCGTTCCCCAGCGCGGAACGGGCGGCAAAGGCGCTCTCGATACTGATTGAATATTACATAGGGAGTGATAGCTAATGGCGGGAGCGCGGAGGTTTGAGCCCCTGTTTAGGCCCGGGTCGGTAACCTTCATCGGGGCATCCAAATCCCCGATGAAATGGGGCTTTATCGTCCTCTCCAACCTGATAAACGGCGGCTATAAAGGGAAGATATACCCGGTGAACCCCAGGGAGAGCGAGATACTGAACCTGAAGGTGTATCCCAGCGTCGATGCGGTTCCCGAGGTCAGCGATCTCGCTGTCATCGTGACCCCGCCATCCAGTGTGCCCTCAGTTCTAGAGGATTGCTTGCGAAAGGGGATAAAGGCGGCGGTGGTGATCAGCGCTGGCTTTGCTGAAATAGGGGAAGCTGGCGGGAAGCTGCAGCGTGATATGGCCGATATCGCCCGCCGGGGGAACATGATCCTGGTGGGGCCCAACTGCAACGGGATCATGAGCACCAACTGGAGCCTGTACCCGTTGATGCCCCCGATCTACCCCAAGCCCGGCCCTCTGGCCATGGTCACCCAGAGCGGGAATGTGGGTGTCTCGGTGGTCAGCCGGGCAATGATTAGGGGCTTCGGTTTCAGCTACTACATAAGCACTGGCAACGAGGCCCATCTCAGCGTGACCGACTTCATCGAATTCCTCGGAGAGGACCCCCAGACAAAGGTAATTCTCAGCTATGTCGAGGGGATAAGGGGGGGGAGAAGGTTTCTGGAGGTGGCCAAAAAGGTGAGCCGAAACAAGCCCATTATCATGCTTAAGGTGGGAGATACCGCTGCTGGGGCCAGGGCTGCCTTGTCGCATACCGCAGCCCTTGCCGGCTTAGAGGCGACCTTCGCTGCTGCGGCGAAACAGGCGGGGATGGTAAGGGCCGGGGACATGGATGAGTTGTTCAATATCGCCGCCGCTTTCATCCGCCAGCCAGTTCCCAAGGGGAGGAGGGTCGGCATCGTGACCAGTGGCGGGGGATGGGGGGTTCTGGCTGCCGATGCCTGCGCTAGGGCGGGGCTTGATGTTGTCCAGCTCCCAGAGGAGACGATAAGGGAGCTGGACAGCTTTCTCCCCCCGTGGTGGAGCCGGGGCAACCCGGTTGACCTGGTTGCCGGGTTGCGTGCTGGGGATATTGTGAACTCACTGGAGGTACTGCTTCGCTGCCCACTTGTGGATGGGGTTATCGTCCTCGGTGTCAGAGGGGGCCCGGCTAAACAGGATCAAGCGCCTGCCTCTTTCCTTGATCTGATGGCAACGTTTATGGGCGATCTCTTCGAAGACGTGTCACAACTAATAGATAAGTATGGCAAGCCCATTCTCCTCGCCTCCGATACCTCCTTCGGCAGTTTCGAATGGGGGCAGGAGATGTCAGCAGCTCTGGGGGATAAGGGGTTAGTGTGCTATCCTCTACCCGACCAGGCTGCGGTGGCCCTTTCCAGCCTGGCCCAGTATGGAGAATATTTGAGAGAAAATGGATTTCAATAGCACTGGCATTCGGACAAAGACGGCGATATGGAGCTATATCGAGGTGCTAAAGCCTCGTGAGACCATCCTGCTGACCTTCATTGGCTTTTGCGCTGCGGTGGTCGCTGGCAGCGGCCAACCCCCAATAGGCACCCTTCTTCTAGCCACGCTGGCCATTCTTCTTGGGAGCGCCGGTTCCAATGGCCTGACCAACTATCTTGACCGAGAGGTTGACGCCCGGATGACGCGGACGCGGCATCGTCCCCTCCCGTCGAAGAGGATTTTTCCGGCGTACAAGATGTTGCCTTTGGCCATAACCCTGTCGGTCATAGCGCTCACCATTGCCTGGTTCCTGCACCCTCTGTGTTTCCTCTTCGGTTCACTGGGCGTTATCGCGGCCTCGACCTGGCGAAAGAGAGTAACCTGCGCTTTCCCCCAGGGGGCGATCGCTGGCTGCGCCCCGGTGCTCATCGGCTATCTAGCGGTTAGTCATAGGCTAGACCTGACCATCCTCTTTTTATGCATCCTTATCGTGTTTTGGATACCTCTTCATGTTTGGAGCGTGATGATCGCCAACCGTGAGGACTACCGACAGGCAGGCATCACCTACTTCCCCCTTTCATGGGAGGTCAAGGATGCGATAAAGGTGCTACTGGTGTTATCGGTTCTTGTATATGGTAGCTCCATCGCCCTGTATTTCTTCAGCGACGTTGGCCTCGCTTATCTGGTGGTGGCCAATGTCCTGGGCATTCTGATGGTTTTGGCTACTGCCCGGCTGGTCATCACCGGCGCCTCTGACGATGCGTGGCGGGTCTATAAGCTAACCGCCTTCCCTTACCTGGGGATTATCTTCCTCACCATGGCGTTAAGCCTGTTCTTAACGTAGCTCAGGGGGCGAGGAATGGATTTTAACCTCAGCCAGATCT
>CAYSLE010000016.1:0-15582 GCA_964431905.1 uncultured Dehalococcoidales bacterium
GGCCGCCTCGGCGAAGTCATCGATCACCCCCTCGATCTCCTCAATGCTGAGCTCTCGGGGAGTCTGCCGAAAGGTGCGGCTGGCTACTGGCGAAGGGCCTGTTGGCTGCACCCCGCTCAGGAAGGACAGGCTTTCAGGCCCGGCGTCCATAAGCTGAGCTGCCAGTTTTGCCCCGTGGCCATGGACTGCCTTGGCCAGCTTCCTCCAGCTTGGGATCTGCTTATCATCGAAAAGGCCTAGCGTGTTTATTCCATAGATTCGTACGGCACTTACGTTAGTGACCTCAGCAATGACAAGGCCGACCCCGCCTTTGGCTCGGGCTTCATAGTAACCAAGGTGTCTTTCGGTGACTGTCCCATCTGGTGCGCCAAAACCGGTACCCATGGGGGGCATGACAATGCGGTTTCTCACCTCTACCTTTCCGATCTCGATCGGGCTGAAGAGATGTTTGAACATTTTCACTCCTTTCCTTAATGTTGTGCTGTATGACGCCGCACAACTAGTGTGTGCGGCTTGTGCCCCTGTCTTACTGTTATGTTCCCCTCATTCTCATTTTGGCCCATCCATCCTGGTAAGAAGTGCTGAAGTTAAAGGCAAACCTCATCAGTTTAATCATCCACTTGCCATCCACCTTTACGAACTCATTGTCATATGTGCCCTGCTCCCACATGGCTATGGGACCTTCAGGCCTCAGGGCGGTAAAGAGGCAGAGAAGGTACCATCTCCCTCTTGCTTTTTCCCCATCTACATCGATGATGGGGTTAGTCACTAGGTGCGCACAGTAGGATAGGGTCTTGGGGTTCATTTGGCTCAAAAGACTTCTTATAGCCTCCCTCCCTTCGTATGTCCCCAGCGGGACCTCCTGCGTTCCAGCCTCGCCGTGAATAGAGATTTCAAATCGCGCGTCCTTAGTGAACAAAGCCACTAGTTCATCCAACCTTTGCAGGGAATCGAGGTGCTCCTCATAGGCCGCCATCAGTTTCGTTATCTCCTCGATATCCTCGACCACCCTGAGCCTCGCCTCCAGTGACGCAATCGCTTTCTCCAAAATCGCAACCTTTGCCTTCAGTTCCTGCTGTGTCATGACAACCTCCCTTTTGAGTTAGACTATCGGCTGGACCGCATATGGTATTGACACCGGGAAAATCGCTCACGATCTTATTTCAGTCCATGTCCCCCATCCTAACACAGTCGGGATCGCCCATGGCAACCACTGTGGCGATAGTAATACCCCGCTTGCTCACTGTCAAGTTCTGTAGTAAGGTCATATGCTTAGTCCCCGGGCAGGAGGCCGCGAGTGGTGATGCTAGTAGTCTAGCCGGGCTGTTCTGCATTCAGGGCAGTTACAAAATTTGACATCTCATCGGAGTGGCTCGGTTGTTTGCCGTAGAGCAATATGATACCATGATAGAGGAAGCTTCGCTAGCGAATGAGCAACGGCTGAGGTAATGGCAGCTAGTACCAAAGGAAAGACTAGACCTCGCCCATCGGCGGCAGACGAAGAGCGTGGCGGGCAGCCGGCGTTTTACCATGCCTGGTGCAAGCACTGTAATATCTGCGTTGCCTTCTGTCCCAAAGAGGCCCTGGGGCTTGACAGTGAGGGGAATCCCCAACTGATTCACCCAGAGAAGTGTAATGGTTGTGGCCTGTGTCAGGTATTGTGCCCCGACTTCGCCATCAGCGTCCCCCAAGGAGAGAGGAAAGCGGAATGAGCCTTGACCCCAAGCGAAGGCCCAGAACAAGGCTGATGCAGGGAAACCTGGCTATCGCCCAGGGGGCCCTGGATGCCAACCTTGGCTTCTTCGCCAGCTACCCCATAACCCCAGCCAACGAAATCGCCGCCTATCTCTCCCAGGCACTGCCGCGACGGGGTGGAGTCTTCATCCAGATGGAGGACGAGATAGCCAGCCTGGCTGCGGTCATCGGTGCCTCAGTAGGTGGGCTCAAGGCAGCCACCGCCACCAGTGGCCCCGGCTTCTCCCTCATGCAGGAGAGCATCGGCTATGCGGCAGCGGCCGAAATCCCCTGCGTCATCATCGATGTGCAGCGCGCTGGCCCCAGCACTGGACGACCGGGCAGCCCGGCCCAGGGCGATGTGATGCAGGCCCGCTGGGGGACCCACGGCGACCATCCCATCATCGCCCTGTGCCCCAGCTCGGTAACCGAGGCTTACCTGCTGACGATGCGGGCCTTCAACCTGGCTGAGGAGTACCGCTCCCCGGTGATACTCCTCTCCGATGAGGTCATCAGCCGAATGAGGGAGCGGGTTGAACTCCCCCTGCCCCGGATCGAAGTCGTCAATCGTCGCCGACCTGAGGTGCCACCGGAGTGGTATCGGCCCTACGATGAAACCCAGGGCGATGTTCCTCCGCTGGCCCCCTTCGGCGAAGGCTATCGCTATCACATGACCGGCCTATTCCACGATCGAGCTGGATTCCCCACCGAGCGCCTAGATGAAATCCAGCCCTGGCAGGATAGACTCTTTCGCAAGATCGAGGCCAACCTTGAGCGAATAGTGCAGGTGGAGGAGGAGGCGATGGACGACGCCGAGGTGGCCATCATTGCCTATGGGGTCACTGCCCGCTCAGCGCGCCACGCCATGAGGCTGGCCCGAGATAGGGGACGCGCAGCAGGTGTGGTCAGACTGCTCACGTTGTGGCCCTTCCCCGATCGAGTCATAGAAAGGGTGGCTTCTTCGGTGAGGAGGATCGTAGTAGCCGAGATGAACCGGGGCCAGATCAGGCTTGAGGTGGAACGGGCGAGCAGGGGGAAAGTGGAGATTTTGGGGGTTCACCGTAGCGATGGCGAGATGGTAGACCCCCGCGATATACTGGCAGCGGTGGAGGCTTGATGACCAAGAAGCTGTCCATACCCGAGCACGAATATCTCAGGCCCTACAAGAAGTTCCCCAGCGTATGGTGTGCCGGGTGTGGCATCGGCATAGTCCTGGGCGCTATCATCAGAGCGGTGGGCGCTCTGGAGCTTTCCAAAGATGCGGTGGCTATGGTCTCCGGCATCGGCTGCACTGGGCGGATGCCGGTGTATGTTGACTTCTGCACCATGCACACCACCCATGGCCGGGCTCTGGCCTTTGCCACCGGCCTCAAGCTGGCCCGCCCTGAACTGAAGGTCATGGTGATCATGGGGGATGGCGATGCCCTAGCCATAGGCGGCAATCACTTTATCCACGCCGCCCGACGCAATATGGACCTCACCGCCATAGTAGTCAACAACAACATATACGGTATGACCGGGGGACAGCTATCGCCCGCCACCCCGTTGGGGGCCAAAGCCACCAACGCCCCCTTTGGCAACATCGAGCCCCCCTTCGACATAGCTAAGCTCGCTGAAGCCGCCGGAGCCTCCTTCGTCGCCCGCAGCACCGTCTACCATGCCATCCAACTTGACCGGCTCATCGCCCAGGGGCTGAGCCGGGAGGGATTCTCGGTGATCGAGGTCCTGTCCACGTGTCCCCTGTTCTATGGGGAACTTAATGAGATGGGCGATGCTGTTGACATGCTGCGCTGGCTGCGGGATAACACCGCTGTGTACCGCGGCGAGCCGACCCCGAGCAAGATAGCCCGCGGGGTGTTCATGAAGCGCGACCAGCCGGGATACATCAAACGCTACCGCAAACTGCAACGGAGGAGAAAGCGGTGAGACGGGAGCGCTGGGAGGTGAAGCTGGCGGGGGAAGGGGGTCACGGTATAGCCTTGGCCGGGAGCGTGCTCGCCGAGGCGGCGCTACTGAACGGCAAGAACGCGGTGATGACCCACGCCTTCGCTTCTCAGCAGCGGGGTGGGCTGAGCGAGGTCGACGTCATCATAGCCAACGCTGAGATCGATCACCCCCGGGTGCTCCAGGCCAATGTCATAGTGGCCTTCAGCCAGAGGGCCTTCGACCGCCACCATCACCGTCTCAGTAGGGATGGGTGGCTGATAGCGGATAGCTCCCAACTCAAGCAGCGGGTAGCCGAGGGGGAAGGGGTGCTGCTGATTCCGCTGGCTGAGATCTCCCGCGAGGTAACTGGGAGCAGTCTCAGCGCTAACATGGTGGCCCTGGGGCTGATTGTCGGGCTGACCAAGATGGTATCGCCCCAGGCACTGATGGCGGCGATGAAGAAACGCTCCCCTAAGCCCGGGCTCCAGGCTAACGAGCAGGCGCTACGGCGGGGCATGGAGTTAGCCCGATCCATCAAGGCTCGCTCGGTTAGGGAAAGAGCGCACTGACTGGCCACCCGGCCATCAGGTGCTGCCAGCAGTAAACCCCTTTAGCCAGATCAAGCCGAATAACAGGCGAACATAGATGACCAGACAGCAAAAGGAGGGAGCATGGAGACCTTGTATCTGATACTGGGATGGCCAGGCCCTATCGGCATCGGCATTTTTCTGGTGTGCTTGAGTCTCTTCATCTTTCTGCTGTCCAAGACCAGACGCGGGGAATAGTTTTGTCTCATGCACACTGCCCCTTTGCTGGGCTACTTCCTCAGGCTCTCATAGAAGCTGACCGGGCCGAGCATACCGCTCCGCCATCTATAGAGATTTACGGCTTCACCGACTGGCTCTATGGCCTTCTCTTCACCCCAGACGCCGGTATCGGCCTCAGGATGGCCCGGGCAGGAGTGCCATCTCCCTGGTCGAGCTTGAGGGGCAAGCAGATGAGGTCATATCTTCCAGGACTCACCGGGGACAGATCAAGCCCCTCGATGATCCATACACCATTGCCAAGCAGTGTCTTGTGTACATAACTACCTCCCTGCTTGAAACCTCCAACTGAAAGGTAATCAATGCCTACAAGGCGTACCCCACGCTGGGCAAGGAAGAGAGCCGCTTCATCCGAAATGAAGACAAAATCCGGGACAAATTCCTTGGTCTGCCACAGGCATGCAGAATTCCTTGTCTTGAATAGAATGCGCTCCCCGCTGCGGATGCGGTGGCGGAGAAGCTCTCCCGGCTTTATCGACTCAGAATCCTCGATTTCAATCACTCGTGCACGGCCGATAGTCGTATCCAGAGGCATCTCGCCAACGCCTTTGGCCTGACGCATGAAGTGGAGAGGAGCATCCATGTGTGTTCCAGAGTGTGCCCCCATCGAAATCATGGATAGATTGACGCTATCCCCACGCTCTATGTCCTTTACACGCTTGATGCTAACCGGAGGATCACCGGGCCAGTGCACCATGGCATTGCGCAATGGGACTGAGATATCGATCCATTGCCGACCTGCCCTGTCAGTTGGCTGCGAACCACCTTCCGTCGGCGAAGAGAATGCGTTGTCACCCATCGACCGTGCCATGTGGGGTCTCCTTCCTCCTCTATGTCTTGCCTGCCTGATAGCTGTGCATTAACACGAACACGTTTGTAGGCTGGTATACGTTGCTTCCCGCCTAGAAGAATGCTTAAGTGTAGGGTCTAATGCCGGGACTGTCAAGCGCCTGTCTACCCCTCGGTTGCGAAGGAAAGCAGAGCCTTTTTAAGCCTGTGGACTCAATGGAATTGGCCGCGCTTGAATCTGCGAAAACCGGGGCACCAGGGTCGCTGGGGATGCTGGGCAGTGCATTCCTTGGGGCAGGGTTTTGTATGCCCTGGCTCTGCGTTCAGCCACGTGAGCTTGGCCGATGCGCCTTCGCCAAGACAGCGCTGGGAGTTCTTCGGCTGGGCTTGTTTATAGACACACCCCTCAGCCCAGCCTCGAGAGGGAAGATAGCGCAACACTGCAAGCATACGATGTAGTCGCGGTCTCTATCCCTCTCTCTGTAAAGGCTGCCGCCGCAGCGGGGACAAGGTCTTACTAGCCACGTCATGGGCTTTACCTCCCCTCCCTTGTCTTATTAGCCACGATCCTATTCACCTCAGCCGTTATTCTGCTCACATCCTCCTCGGTAAATAGCCTCCACCCGCGTCTATCGTAGTGGCTCACGTCCTCGATGACGCCTTCCTTGACCCATCGCAGGAAGGTAGACCTGCTTACACCGGCTATCTCACACGCCTCTGGCGTTCTATAGTAGGTCCGGCCGTTGATGCTCACGGTCACCGACTAAAACCTCCTCACCCGAACTCTTGCTCTCCAGGACATTTCGAGCCACCTGGCGGATTTCCTCTACGGCGAAGGGCTTCACCAGGTATCGAGCGACACCAAACTTACGACACAACTGAGCGGATTCCTGCGAAGGGTATCCTGTGATCATAATGAGCCTTGCTTTGGGCGACTTCTTTTTTGCCAGCTCCAGCACCTGCAAGCCATCCGTGCCCAACATTTTCAAATCGGTGATGATCAGGTTGTACTGTCTGGCGTCAAGGGACTCAACGACATTGGTGCCATCGGCCAAATACACAAAGTAACCATTGGTCACCAAAGCCTGGGCCAGTATGTTCCGAACCGCTGGCTCATCATCGATTACCAGAACCTGAACGCTCTCTCGCTCTGGCTGGACTGTGGCTTCCGGCTCTGTCATTCTCTTTCCCCCTTGCACAAAGATATGGTTAAGGCTACTCATTATACCGTATTATAGTAATATATGTG
The DNA here is from genome assembly GCA_964431905.1 of uncultured Dehalococcoidales bacterium. Classification (GTDB taxonomy): domain Bacteria; phylum Chloroflexota; class Dehalococcoidia; order E44-bin15; family E44-bin15; genus CAYSLE01. The sequence continues at coordinate 6,523 of CAYSLE010000016.1, forward strand.
ATATCATATAATACAATCCAATTCTGTCTTATATTATACCATATTGTGTCAATACATGTCAAGCTTTCCCAATCCGTGGTCTTCTGGAGCGCTGGCTCTACGTGTGGCGGCAATCAAAAAGGCATGTCAGTGGACAAAAGGAGAACTTGTATCGGGACCGGGCAAATGCACATTTTGGGGCATGTCGGCTCACTACCTGTTTGGACCTCTCATCAGCCCTCGCAGATAGGCTATCTGGCCCACGTGCTGAAGTCGATCGCAGATGAGGACGGCTATGAGCTGGCCGATGCTGACCTCGCCGAAGGTCCGTGATTTTACCATCTCGTCCAGTCTGGCCGGGTCGATGGTGCCAAGGAACTCCAGGGTGCGGACTCGCACTGCCTCGCCATAGGCAAGCAGGTCTCCCAGCTCTACGTGAGGAAAGTTATCAACTTGCTCCGCGGTATAGCCGAAGCCTATGATCCGGGGATCATCGGGCAGGTTCAACTTTGCGTGCCATCTCTCCAACTCCCAAACCTGAGGCACCCGCTGGAATATGTACTGGAAGAACCAGTCCTCCACCCGCAGGATATGCCACAGGATGAAGGCGATATGGTTGGCTCCCGGCTTGGGCTGCCACATCACCTCATCCCGGCTAAGGCCGTCGACTGCCTGCTTGAGAGCGTCCTGTGTTCGGTTTAACACCTCCAGGGCAAAATCCTTCACCTGCATTGTGACTCCTCCTCTGATTGGCACCAGAATGCCAGCTAGCGATTTAATCTTATGCTCGCAGCCGCTGGTGGCTCTGAAGCTCGATTAGCGATCCCATGGCCTGGTGCTAACCCTTTAGGTCGCCTAAAAACTCAATGATCAGGCGGTTGACTTCCTCCGGCCGTTCCTGCTGCGTCCAGTGACCGCAATCCTTGATCAGGCGCGTGGTAAGGTGCAGCACATGTCTTTCCATGCCTTCCGCCATCTGTGGGGTGGTTATCGGGTCGTTCTCAGCGCAAATCATGAGGGCTGGCGTAGTGACCTTGCGGCCGTCGAGGTCAGCGGTTGTCTCCCAGTTGCGATCGAAGTTGCGATAGTAATTGATCGGGCCAGCGAGCCCTCCTTTGCCGAAGGCATCGCAGTAGACCTTGAGGGTCTCCTCGGTGATGAAGCTCTGATTTATGGCGAGACGGCGCATCGTCATCTCCAGCCAGGCCTCGAGGTTGGGTTCGATGTCCGACTCTGCCCGTCCCGGTTGCTGGAAGTAGAGGATATAGTTGAAGCGGCCATCCGGGACCTGGCTGAAGGCCTCCGTCGGCGGCACCCGACCCCGTTGCAGAAAAGGTGTGTTCAGCGAGACCACTCGCTCAAGTCGCTCTGGGTGCATTAAAGCCACCTGCCAGGTGATGATGCCACCCCAATCGTGCCCCACGATCACCGCCCGCTCGAACCCAAGCACGTCAAGGAGACCGATAGCGTCCTCAACCAGCTGATGGATGTCATAGCACTCGATTCCTTCAGGCTTTTCTGTCTCGCCGTAGCCACGCAGGTCGGGTGCAATGGGATGAAATCCGGCACTGGCCAGCGCCGGTATCTGGTATCTCCATGAGTACCAGAGCTCAGGAAAGCCGTGGAGAAGGAGCACAGGGAATCCCGCTCCCTGGTCAACATAATGCATGCGGATTCCATTAGTCTCGACAAAACGGTGCTGCCATTTCGCTTTCATGTCATCATCCTCTTGCAACATGGTCGGAGCATTGCCCCGTGCCGGCTCAAGTAATATCATAGCATATTCGGAATCCCAGATGTATGCATAGTATAGGATACCACAATTCACCCCAATACGTCCCAGATTCGCCGATGACTTACCTCTATTGATCGACAAAGAAGCCCTAGAAAGAGCCTGGGCCCAGACTGCCCATTTGTCGCCTAGTCACCCCAGTGCAACCTGATAGGCTTGACAAAGACAGGCCAGCAGCATAAAGTATCCCTTGCTGGTGCTGTGCCGTGTTGTTGACCCCACACTAGGCAGATCGTTAGTCACCACGGGTCTAAACATAGCCACCGGAATCGATTTGCGAATCTCAAATAATAGCCCCGTTCTATGATTTGCTAGTGTTGACCTGAGCGGTTACAACCATGGATTTCGACTTCACTGAAGCACATCGAATCTTGGCCACATCGGTGCGCGATTTTGCCGAAAGGGAGATTGCACCACTGGTGGGGGAGGCGGAGGCGAAAGAAGAGTTCCCGGTGGAACTCTTCCCCCGGATGGGGACACTGGGGTATTTGTGCATAATGTGCCCTGAGGAGTATGGCGGGGCCGGTGCCGATAGGGTCTCGGAGTGCATTCTGATGGAGGAACTGGGGCGGGTCTGCCTCGGCATCGCCTCGGGATTCCTCAGCCACTCCTCGGTGAGCACAGCCGTCATCCTCCACTTCGGAACCGAAGAACAGAAGCGAAGATACCTCGTCCCCGCCGTGAGGGGGGAGAGGATCGCCGCCTTTGGCCTGACCGAGCCCAACGCTGGCTCCGATGCGGCGTCAATCCAGTCCACAGCCAAGAGGGTCAGCCATGGTTACCTCCTTAGCGGCTCCAAAACGCTGATCACCAATGCCACCATCTCTGATTTTGTAGTAGTGGCAGCCTACCTCGATAGAAGCAAGGGGAGTAGAGGCATCGCCATCTTCTTGGCTGACAAGGGAACCCCTGGCTTCACTGAGCCGAGGAAGCTGCATAAATTTGGCCTGCTTTCCGCTGATCTGGGCGAGCTCTTCTTCGAGGATTGCCTCCTGCCACGGGACAGCCTGGTCGGTGAGGAAGAGGGGGGATTTGCCAAGATAATGGAGGTTCTGAACAGCGGCAGGATGGTAGTGGGAGCAAGGGCCCTTGGGCTGGCCCAGGCAGCCTATGAGGCGGCGCTGGGATACGCCCAGGGAAGGGTGCAATTTGGCCGGCCCATAGGCAAGTTTCAGGCCATTGCCTTCAAGCTGGCAGATATGCTCACTGAACTGGAGGCGGCTCGGCTCTTGGTCTACCGAGCCGCCTGGCTCTACGATCAAGGGAGGCCGTGCATTAAGGAGGCATCCATGGCCAAGCTCTTCGCCACTGAGATGGCGGTGCGGGTCAGCGGCGAGGCACTGCAAATCCACGGAGGCTACGGCTATATGAAGGATTCCCCGGTGCAGCGCTATTTCAGGGATGCCAAGTTTGGCACCGTGGTGGAGGGGACCTCCGAGATTCAGCGCCTCATCATCTCGCGACGCATAGGTTTGTAGCCTAAGAAGAAAGGAGCTATGTATGGCAGGGCAGGGAGCCATCGACGCCTGGTGCAACATGTTCACTCACGATGGGATCAGGAAATACTTTGTTGAGCCGGAACACATCAGGTTCGCCTTCAAGCTTTTCAAAAGGGAGCACCTCCTGGTGGGGTATACGGTGCCTGAATTCCTGGCCAAATTGGATGAGGCCGGGGTGGAGAAGATATGCATCCCTTCCTTCAAGGTGTGCGCCTATCGAGGGGAGATGCAGCAGGACTGCCCTTTAGAGGAGGTTGCGGAGCTTGTAAAGCAAGCTCGGAATAGGATTATCGGCCTTGTAGGCATCAATCCGATGAGGATTATGAATGCGGTTAGGGAACTGGAGAGAGGGGTAAAGGAATTTGGCTTCAAGGGAGCCCATATCCATAGCTATGGCTTCGGCTTGAATCTCAACGACCGCATGTATTGGCCCATCTACGCCAAATGCTGTGAGCTGGACGTTCCCGTGCTGATGCAGGTGGGCCACTCGGCGGAGCAGATGCCCAGCTATGCTGGTTACCCACTCCATGTCGATGAAATCGCCCTGGATTTCCCAGAGCTGCGGATAGTTGGCATGCATACCGGCTGGCCGTGGACCGAGCTGATGACCGCTTTGGCCTGGAAGCACCCCAACGTGTATATCGGGACATCAGCCCATGCCCCCAGGTACTGGGACCAGGTTTTGGTTCGGTTCATAAACAGCCGGGGGCAGGACAAGGTCCTCTTCGCCTCTGATTACCCTGTTCTCCAGCATAAAGAATGCATAGAGCAGATCGAGCAGCTGGGGCTCAAGGAGGAGCCCAAGAGGAAGCTATTGAGGGAAAACGCATTGCGGGTGTTCAAACTGTAGATAGACACAAGGGGGTGACAAATGAGCTTGGAAGGCAGGGTAGCCATCGTGACCGCCGCCGCCGGGGTCGGCATTGGCCAGGCCACCGCACGCCTCCTAGCCAAGGAAGGAGCTAGCGTTGTGGTCAGCGACTCCCATCAAAGGCGCACCATGGAGGTGGCCGAAGCTTTCAAAGCGGAGGGTTACCGGGCCCTGGGCATCCCTTGCGATGTAACCAACCGAGAACACGTAGAAAATATGGTGACGAAAACTCTCAATGAACTGGGAAGGATCGATATCCTGGTTAACAATGCTGGGATTAATCGCCCGGGGCCGGTGCATCAGATCAGCGATGAGGACTGGGACCTGGTCATAAATACCAATCTCAAGGGCACCTTCTATTGCACCCGAGCGATACTGCCCACTATGATTCAGCAGAACTATGGCCGGATAGTGAACCTCTCCTCCATCGCTGGCTGGGCCACCGCCAATCAGAATGAGGCGGCCTACTGTGCCGCCAAGGCGGGCATTATGGCCTTTACCAGATGCGTTGCCCTGGAAACGGCGAAATACAATGTAACCGTCAACGCCATTGCCCCCGGGTTCGTGCCCAATCCCTTCTTGGAAAAGGTCTATTCCAAGGAGAGGCTGGAATGGAGGCTGTCCACTATTCCCATGGGCCGAGGGGCCAAGCCCGAGGAGATCGGCAATGTGATCCTGTTTCTGGTATCGGATGAGGGTAGCTATATCACTGGCGAGACCATCGCCGTGAGCGGGGGATTACGCTGAGGAAGAGGCGGAAGAATCTATAAGGAGGTTTTGGAAATGGCCGATGGTTCGGCGCTTACAAAAAACATTAAGGCCTTGGTCGGCTTGGTCGCAGAGCCTGTGGTTATGGAAGTGGAAAGAGGGGCGATAAGGAGGTTCTGTGAGGCAGTAGGTGATTCCAATCCCTTGTTCACCGATGAGGAGTACGCTAAGAACGGCCCATATGGCGATATCATATGTCCCCCCGGATTCTTTGGTTGGCCCAAGAAAACTGTCGTTGGGATGGCAGAACCGAACGCAACGATGGTAGCACAGTTCGCTAAAGACGGCTTCCCCGGGCTCCTTGACGGAGGCATTGAATACGAGTTCTATGCTCCGATATATCCCGGCGATGTGCTGGTATCATCGGCCAAGATAGCGGACATCTATGAACGGGAGGGGAAAGCGGGTAAATCTCTGTTCGGCGTCATCGAAATTACGTATACCAATCAGAAGGGCGAAATTGTATGCAAGGCCACAAGGACCCTGATCGGTCGCCCAGCATAGTCAAGAGCGAGGATGAATAAAATGGCCAGGAAGAAGCAATTGTATTGGGAAGCTGTAGAGGTAGGCAACGAGATACCCACACTGCCTAAGATAGCGACCACCTTGATGCTTGTCAAATGGGCGGGGGCATCTGGTGACTTCAACCCTCACCATTACGATGATCAGTCACCCATGGCCAAGGCCACCGGTGGCATTATCGTCCATGGGGCCCTCAAGCGGCAGTGGCTAGTCCAGCTAGTGACTGATTGGATCGGAGCCGAGGGGAAGCTGAGCAGGTTCTCATGTCAGTATCGACGCTTAGATTTCCCTCGCAGGATGGCCAATTTTGTCGATCCCATGGAAGGCGAGACCTGGCTTTGCAAGGGAACGGTAACCGACAAGTACGTTAAGGATGGCCAGTACTGCGTAGATTGCGAGATCTGGGTTGAGAATGGCCGAGGTGAAAAGACGGTCACAGGCCATGCTACGGTTGCTATCCCCTCTCAAGGAGCCAGATAGCCACAAATCGCCCTTGTAAGGGTACCTTCGATGGCAAGGCTAATCGCAGTGGGCCGCTTACGGCAATTCCATACTCTAGGCGAGCCGGACCAATTCCTAAAAACCTCAGTAAGCTGCCTCGCTCAGCGCTAATGGCCTTTGGTTCAAATTGACCGCGTCTCAGGATGGATCAGGGCCAGAAGAGCTTCTGGGCCTCCTTTTTCAGCTCCGCACGATGGTCAGGGTGAGCGATGGAGATGATCTCCTCAGCCCTCCTCCGCTGCGACTTCCCCAACAGGCTGGCAATCCCGTACTCGGTGACGATGAAGTCAGCATAGGTCCGGGGCACCGTCACCATGATGCCCTGCTCAAGCAAGGGCACGATCCGAGAAATCGAACCCCCTACCGCCGTCGACGGCATCACCGTCACCGACCGACCCCCCTTAGAATTCAGCGCCCCTATCACCCAGTCCATCTGCCCCCCAGGACCATTGTAGAGCAGGAACCCAGGTATGGTCTCGCTAGCTATCTGGCCGGTGAGGTCCACAAAAAGGGCGTTGTTTATGGCCACAACGTTATCTTGGGCGGCGATGAGGGCGGCATTGTTGGTGTAGTGGGAGCCGTGAATCTCAATGGCAGGATTCTCGTTGAGAATATCAAGCTCCTTAAGGTTCATGCTGGAGCAAGGCCAAAAGGAGCTGGCTACCGCTTTACCCCGGTGGATATTCTTATACTTGCCATTGAATACCCCTTCCTTGATCAGCGGGACGAGGCCAGGGGGAGCAGTCTCGGTGTGCAGCCCCAGGTCCTGTTTATTATCGAACAGGCCTGCCCGCACCAGCGGGTTGGAGGTGTTTCCAGTGCCGATCTGGATGCAGTCACCGTCCTTGATCAGGGAGCTGAGGTGGTGAACGATGCCGTAGATATGCTCGGCCACCTCGCCCACACCCAGAACGCTATCCCGATATAGGCGATAAAAGGCTTGGCCACCCAGGACCGCCAGGTAGCCCTCCAGGCTGTCCTTCATCCGGTATACTCCATAGCCAGGGGCATTGACCTCCTGGATAAGCTTCCGAAATCGTTCGCGGATCTCCTCCGGCATCTTGGCGTAGATGTGCTTCTCCAGCTCGTCGGGGGTAGGATCATAGGGGGTCCCATCCACGAAGTAGTCGATCTCCGAGACGTGGACGAAATTGTCGCCATAGGTCCTGATGTAGTGGGAGTTGACCTCACCGAGGACCTTCTTTGCTCTTTTAACATACTCCTTTTTCTCCCACAGGGACTCACCAAAGCTGCAAAACCCATGCTCGTCAGGTGGGGAAACCACCACGATGAGGACATCCGGGTCGATGCAGCCAGGTCGCCTCTCGTCTACGTCCTTAAACTCCATGGCGTAGGTCACGGGGGTGAAGTCCGCTTTGCGCTCCCATACCAGCTGTCTTGGGCGAGGCCCGGTGTATTGGGCGCAGTTTATGATAAAGGCCTCCTCGTAGCCCGGCTGATACCAGGGATAAGCAGTCCCTGTTACCCCCTGGAGGATCTCCACCCTTCTAAGTTCGTCCTTTCTCGCCCCCAGGGCCTGAGCTAGCACATCGGGCTGCTGGGCCAGGGGGATGACCACCCGGTCCCCATTTTTCACCACCTTTACCGCCTCCCCCGGTGAGACCAGCTTCCTCTTGTAGTCTTCCCGCCAGTCCATTGACACCTCCATCTTTCAAACTTTCACCGCGCTTTGTGAATCATCAGCAACAATGGCACAACTCACTGACAGACAGTGTAAGCGGTTGACCTTTCTCCGTCAACCTCGTTCAACTATCTGACGGCAGGATGAGTAGTCATTTCCCTAGCCTTGGGCAACCCAGGCGTGAAGGAAATCAAGAACGAGGGGTAACATCTTCATCCGCTCTAAAGTAGAGCGGTAGACCACGATTTTCAGCGATCGCCGTACTGTGCCTCCCGCTTTTGCAGGAAGGCCAGAGTACCCTCCTTGAAGTCTTCCGTCAAAAGGCAAAGGGCCTGAGAGCGATTCTCGAGATGAATAGCCGTAGCTAGGCTGGGAGCGTCGATGTTTTGGTTCAGCAGCTCCTTGGTCATCCGCAGCCCAAAGGGAGAATTTCGCACCATCTCGTGGGCCAGCTCCATCGCCGCCTCGTCCACCTTGTCATCGGGCACAACACGCGATACCAGACCGATTCGCTCCGCCGTCGCTGCATCTATGAAGCGCCCGGTATACAGGATCTCAGCAGCACGTGACAGCCCTATAAGCCGGGGCAGGAAATAGGAGGCCCCCATGTCGCCAGATGAGACCCCTATCCGAATGAAGGCTGCATTGAAACGTGCCGATTCCCCTGCAATGCGAGCATCACAGGCTAATGCCATGCTGAAGCCTCCACCAACAGCGGGTCCGCGAATCGCCGCAATGAGGGGCTGAGGGGCCTCACGCATCTGCACCACGATATCGCCGAACATCTGCTGGATCTTGTACCTGGCTTGAGGAGGGGCGTGGCCCTCGTCGCCGGCCCGTTTCATCGCATCTTTCAGATCAGCGCCAGCACAGAAGGCTCTGCCCGCGCCCCTGATGACAATGACACGGGTCTGGCGATCTGATGCGGCGCTTGAGAAGAAGTGGCACAGCTCCTCGACAAGGGGAAGCGACAAGGCGTTGAGCCGCTCCGGGCGATTAAGAGTGAGAACGCCGATGCTGTTGTGGCTCTTGAAGTTGATGTACTGATAGTCCATAGTCTCTCTCCTCACCAGGTAATCGCGTATCCCGCAAAGTAGCCTGGCTCTCATATGTGGGATGCCCCCACACTAGCACTGGAGATAGGTGCTGTCAATATGCAACGGGGTCGGCAACCCTTCTATGGTGTGAAGCGGAACAGGGCATTGCACATACAAGAAGGGGGGTCTCGGAAGAGATCCCCCTTATCACGTGGTTGAGGTTGTACCCGCTGGTCCGGTCAGGCCTCACTGTAGGCACTTGTTACAGTTGTCATTGAGATGTGGGCTACCTCAACACTTATACCTAGATGCAACGTTTCGTCTACCTACTGTCAAATCTCAGTTGGCTGGCGGCCCTTGGAGCCCCGGTAAGTGGCAAAAGCTCCACGCTTGCCTTTGTGCGAAACATCAGTCCTTTGGGAACGCACCTTGGAATTGTAGTCGATGTC
>CAYSLE010000017.1:0-15545 GCA_964431905.1 uncultured Dehalococcoidales bacterium
CTTCAAAATGGAAATAGATTGAGCACCATGACATATCTCCCTTCCTCAAATTTATATCAACCATAAACGAGCGATACCACATGGCTCGCTTGTAATGTGAGAGAGGGTGAATTATAATAAGCTGTTATAGTCTGCCCTTTGGTTATAGCCATGGCTACGAAGCGCGATTATTATGAGGTCCTCGGCGTCGATAGGTCTGCTTCTGAGGAGGAGATAAAGCGGGCCTTCCGCAAACTGGCCTTCAAGTATCACCCCGACCGCAACCGGGAGGACGGTGCCGAGGAGAAATTCAAGGAGATCAATGAGGCCTACGAGGTCCTCTCCGACCCGGAGAAGAGGGCAAGCTACGACCGCTTCGGCCATCTTGGCGCCGAGGGTTTGGGCCGGGGTTTTGGCGACTTCGATATCTTCCGCGGCTTTGGCGATATCTTCGATGCCTTCTTCGGCGGCACCGCCACCGCGGCCAAGCGTGGGCCGCAGCGGGGCGCTGACCTTCACTATGGCCTCACCATCTCCTTCGAGGAGGCGGCCTTCGGCTGCGAGAAGGAGGTCGAGGTCCGGCGTATCGAGAACTGCTCCAATTGTCACGGCATAGGCAGCGCGCCAGGGAGCCAGCCCTCACGGTGCCCGGAGTGCAATGGAACTGGGCAGGTGCGCCGGGTGCAGCGCAGCGCCTTTGGCCGCTTTGTCAACTTGACCACCTGCAACCGCTGCCACGGCGAGGGCCGGATTATCACCGATCCCTGCCCTCAATGCCGCGGCACAGGCAAAGAGGAGAGGGCACGCCGTATTGCGGTGGATATCCCCGCCGGGGTAGATGATGGGTCACGAATACGCCTCAGCGAAGAGGGCAATGCCGGAAGTTGGGGAGGTCCCCCAGGCAACCTCTACATCGTCCTCTCGGTGCAGGAGCATCCATTCTTCAGGCGGCGAGGCGATAACATCCTCTATGACCTGCCCATAAACTTCGCTCAAGCAGCGCTGGGCGATGAGGTCGAGGTGCCCACCATGGACAGCGGGGTTAGCCTCAAAATACCCCCGGGAACCCAGACCGGTAAGCTCTTCCGACTCAAGGAGAAGGGGGTGCCCCATCTCAGAGGAGGAGGTCGGGGCGATCAGCTTGTGATCGTTCATGTAGTCACCCCTGAATCCCTGAGTGAAGAGCAGAGAAAGCTGTTTCAACAGCTGGCCAAGACCCTGGGCCCAGCCACCATACCCAAGGAACAGAAGGGCCTTTTCCAGAAGCTCAGGGATGTCTTTGACAGCATGACTTAGAGGGCAATGCCGCAGGAAGCGAACCAGTGGCCTCAGGCTTCCGCGAATATGAAGTAAGCCAGAGTTCCCTAGCAGGCGACACGGTGTGAAGGGAAATGCACCGTTTTTTTATCCCCAAGGAATGGATCGACCAAGAGAGGGTGGTCATCACCGGAAGGCAGGTGCACCAACTCAGAGATGTGCTTCGTCTGGTGGCCGGCGACCGCATTGTTGCCCTGGACAACAACGGCTGGGAATACGAGGTGGAATTGGAAAGGGTGAACCGTAGCTACGTCTCCGGCGTAGTGAAGGGGATGCGCCCGGCGGCTGAACCCCGAACCAGGGTCACCCTCTATCAAGCGCTCCTCAAGGCGAATAAGTTTGAATTTGTTATCCAGAAATGCACCGAGCTTGGCGTCGCTGGCATCATCCCCATGGTCTGCCAGCGATGTGTCGCTGGAAGCCGTGTGTCGGAGAAGAACGCAGAGCGCTGGCGAAGGATCATTATCGAGGCTGCGGAGCAATCGCGGCGGGGCAGGCTCCCGGCCCTTGAGCCTGAGGTGCCCTTTGAGCAGGCCTGCCGGTCGGCGTCAGGGTTCTCTCTACTGGCATGGGAAGGCGAGAGGGCATTGGGGTTTCGTGATGCGCTCCGCGGCCAGATTCACCGACAGCGGATCGTATCCGAGAAAAACCCTATATCAGTGAACCTGTTTATCGGCCCAGAGGGCGGGTTCACCCCCGAGGAAGTGGAATTTGCCCGGGGTTGCGGCATAGTACCGGTCACCCTGGGAGTAAGGGTGCTACGAGCGGAGACCGCTGGGTTGGTGGCGGCCAGCGCCATACTCTATGAGTGCGGCGATCTAGACCCCTTGCCCTCCCAGTAGCTCAGCTATCGCCTGGGCCGGGTCCAGGCCCTCAAAGAGCACCCGGTAGATGCGCTCGGTGATGGGCATCTCCACCCCAAGCTCGCGGGCCAGCTTCACGGTGGCGGCAGTGGTGGTTACCCCTTCGACAACGCTCCCCATGGACGCCATTACCTCCTCCATAGAGCGCCCCTTGGCCAAGCCCTGGCCCAGGGTGTGATTCCGGCTGAGGCGGCTGGAGCAGGTGGCGAGGAGATCGCCCAATCCGGCAAGCCCGAGGAAGGTTATGGGCTTTGCCGCCATCGCCACGCCAAGGCTGGCGATCTCGGTAAGGCCTTGCGCCATGTAGGCGGCCTTGGCGTTATTCCCGTAGCCCAGACCGTCCACCATCCCTGCGCCCAGGGCGATGATGTTCTTCAGCGCTCCCCCCAGCTCCACCCCGATGACATCATCGCTGGTATGAACATGAAAGGTGGGCGAGTTCAGTATCCCCTGGACCCGCTCTGCAAGGTGGTCATCCTCAGCGGCGACCACCGTTGACGCTGGCAGCCCACGGGCGATCTCCCGAGAGAGGTTGGGGCCGGAGAGGACACAGATATTGCAGCGATATTGAGGGTCAAGCTCCTCAGCGATCACCTGGGTCATCCTCTTAGCAGTATCCACCTCCAGCCCCTTGGCCGCGCTCAACACCGGGATCGACCGGTCGAGGTGACCTGCAAGCTGTTTCACATTCTGGCGCATCCTCTGCGAGGGCACGGCTATGATTAACAGGGAGGCCCCCTTTAGCGCCTCTTCCACGGAACTGGTGGGACGCAGCCTCTTGGGGAAGCGGATGCCGGGAAGACGGGCAGCGTTCTCCCGGGCTCGCCCCAGCACCTCAGCCTCCTCCTCCGTCCTGGCCCAGAGGGCAGCATCTATCCCTCTGCGGGCCAGTATCACCCCCAGGGTGGTGCCCCAGGCGGTGGTACCGATAATGGCAACCTTCATCGGACCTCCGCTTTTTGACCTATCTTCGGTTCTTTGCCCGCCAGCAGCCTTTGGATGTTGCCGCGATGGCGGAAAAGGATTAACGGCACAACGACAAAGCCGAAGACCAGATAGGCGAAGGGCTTCAGATCAAAGACAACGAAGGGGATCATGGCCAACAGCATGGCAAGCCCGGCCAGCATCGAGCCTAAGGACATATAGCGAAACAGGCCTACCACAGCAAGGAAGACGGCAAAGCTGATGAGGCCCACCGGCCAGCTCATCACCAGGAGGGCACCGAAACCGGTGGTCACGCCGCGCCCCCCTCTAAACTTTACATATACCGGCCAGATATGCCCGATAACGGCGGCCGCCCCACCAGCCATCTGACCCCAGGCAACCATATCTGAAGCGAAGAGCAGCCAGGCAAGGGCCACCGCCGCCGCCCCCTTTGCCGCGTCGGCGAGGAAGACCAAGGCCCCGGCTTTGGCGCCGACGGTGCGGATAACATTGGTCATTCCCATGCTGCCGCTGCCGTAGTCCCTGACATCTATGCCCCGGGCCAATCTTCCGGCGATGACGCCAAAGGGAATTGAGCCAATAAGGTAACCCAGAAGAATCACGACGATAAACCCTAACACGATCATTGCTCACCTCTTCCTTTGAAGATCAGGCGCAATGGCGTCCCCTTAAAGCCAAAGCCCTGGCGCAGCCGGTTTTCCAGGTAGCGCCGATAGGAGAAGTGGATCAGGGTGGGGTCATTGACAAAGAAGACAAAGGTGGGGGGGCTGGTTTCAGCCTGAGTGGCGTAGAGCATCTTGAGCTTCCTGCCCCTTACCGATGGGGGTGCGTGGGCGGCCACCGCATCGCGAACCAAGCTATTGAGCTGGGCGGTGGGCACCCTCTTTTTTCGCCCCTCAAATATATCCTTGGCCGCTCGGAGAACGTCCTCCACCCCTCTTCCCAGCTTGGCCGAAACGTAAAAAATGGGCACATAGGGCATGAACCTGAGCCTTCGTTGAATCTCCGCAGTACATTGGTCGCGATCCGCCACCTCCTCAACCAGATCCCACTTATTGACCACCAGCACCATCCCCTTGAACGCCTGTTGAATGTAGCCAGCGATGTGCGCATCCTGGGCGGTCAACGGCTCAGCGGCCTCAGTGAGGAGCAGAACGACATCGGCCCTAGCGATAGCTCTCAGCGCTCGCGCTGCGCCGTAGCGCTCGATCCCAGCCTCGATCCGCCCCCTCCTTCTCATGCCTGCCGTATCTATGAGGAGCATGTGCTCGCCATTATACTCAAAAACGGTGTCTATAGCATCCCTGGTGGTGCCCGGGGCCTCAGCGACGATGGCCCGCTCCTGGTGCAGGATGGCGTTTAGGAGCGTGGACTTGCCCACGTTGGGGCGGCCGACTATGGCCACCTTCATCATCTCCAGCTCCTCTTCGGGGGGGATGCAGGGCAATCTTTCCACCACCCTGTCCAGGAGCTCATCGATGCCGATGTCGTGGTAGGCGCTTATCGGCAGTGGGTCGCCTAGGGCCAGCTTGTAGAACTCAGCGGCACCGAGGCTACGCTGCTCGTTATCCGCCTTGTTGGCCGCCACAATCGCCGGCTTATTGGAGCGCCTCAGCAACTCGGCGATGTCCCGGTCGGCATGGGTCACCCCATCGACGACATCGACAAGGAAGATTATGGCATCGGCCTCATCGATAGCCACCTCCACCTGTTCCTTCACCTTTTGGGCCATATCGCTGTCCGGCGACAGCAACAGCCCGCCGGTGTCCACCAAAGTCAAGGCGCTATCACGCCAGACAATGTCGGCATAGAGGCGGTCGCGGGTAGTGCCCGGCTCATCCTCCACAATGGCCAGGCGCTCTCCCGCCAGCCGATTGAACAGGGTGGACTTGCCCACATTGGGCCGCCCAATGATGGCAACGATGGGTTTAGTCATGTTAACAGCTTCACCAGAATCGCCTTCTGCATGTGGAGCCGGTTCTCCGACTGGTCGAACACCACCGACTGCGGCGCATCTAGCATCCCCTCGGCTATCTCCTCGCCATGATGGGCGGGGAGCGGGTGCATGAAGATGGCATTCTTCTTCGCTAGAGACAGCAGTTCAGCATTCACTTGATAACCGACGAAGGCGGCGCGGCGGCGCTCGGCCTCGGCCTCCTGCCCCATGCTGGTCCAGACATCGGTGTAGACCACATCGGCGCCCTTGGCCGCCTCCCTAGGATCACCGGTTACCAGGATGTTTTTGGCCTGGGCCAGGAACTTGCCCTTGGGCCCATAACCCTTGGGGGAGGCGATCCTGAAGTCAATCCCCAGCAGGGCACAGGCCAGGAGCAGGCTATTGGCCACGTTATTGGCATCTCCAATATAGCTGACGGTCAGACCCTCCAGCGCCCCCTTCTTCTCGTAGATGGTGAGCAGGTCGGAGAGGACCTGGCATGGGTGCTCGGCATCGGAGAGGCCATTGATCACCGGCACTGTGGCATATCTCGCCAGGAGGACAACACTTTGATGGGCGAAGGTTCGGGCCACAATGCCATCGACATAGCGAGACAGCACCCGCGCCACATCGGCTACTGACTCCCGCTGTCCCAGTCCCACCTCGGCCGGAGAAAGGTATATGGCATCGCCGCCAAGCTGCTTCATGGCCACATCGAAGCTGACACGGGTGCGCAACGACGGCTTCTCAAAGATGAGGGCCAATATCCTGCCATCTAGGAGTGGTCTCCTCCTTTCCCGCTTCAATTCCATGGCGCTCTCAATTAGCTCGTGGATGTCTTCAGCAGTGAGGTCAGCTATCGATACCAGGTCTTTCATGCCATTCTCCTTCGATGTTGGTATAGTATATCATATCTCGAATTTATTGCTATAATCAGGGAGGGGGGATATTATTAGGGAGATGACAGGGAAGAAGCCTTTGCTAGTTCTCTTCGATGGCAATGCCATCATCCATCGCGCCTTCCACGCTCTGCCCCCGCTGGCGGTGACCAAGACCGGGGAGGCAACGGGGGCGGTCTATGGCTTTGCCAGCATGGTGCTGAAGGTGCTGGCCGAGCTTAAGCCGACCCATTATGCCATCGCCTTCGACTACCCGGCCCCCACCTTCAGGCATCGGGAGTTCGCCGCCTATAAGGCGCAGCGGCCCCCGGCACCTGCAGAGCTTAAAACTCAGTTCAACCGCGTGCGCCAACTGGTGGCCGCTCTCAATATCCCCAGCTTCGAGGTGGAGGGCTACGAAGCGGACGATATACTGGGCACCCTTTCCCGCCAAGCCTCAGCCCAGGGCGTCGATACCATCATCGTCACCGGCGATTTAGACACCTTGCAGCTCGTCTCGCCGCAGGTGCGAGTGCTGACGCCGCGACCGGGGAGAAGCTTCAGCGATACCCTGCTCTACGATGAAGAAAAGGTATCGGAGAAATATGGCATCTCCCCCCCACAGCTTGCTGACTTCAAGGGACTGAAGGGAGACCCCTCGGACAATATCCCCGGAGTACCCGGCGTTGGCCAGAAGACGGCGGTGAAGCTCATTCAGACCTTTGGCACTATTGAGGAAATATACGCCCATCTCGATGAGATAACTCCGCCAAAGGTGAAGCAGGCGCTGGAGCAGGGCGAAAAAGCGGCCCACGAGAGCAAGTGGCTGACCACCATCGTTACCGATGTCCCCATCGCCCTCAACCTAGACGCCTGCTCCATCTCTGGATTCGATCGGGACCGGGTGGTGGCGCTGTTTCGGGAGCTGGAGTTCCAAAGCCTGCTGGGCCGGCTCCACGAGCTGGGCGCCGCCGAGGTTAGAGCTTCGCCTATGCCCAGAGAGGAACCGGCGGAGAAGGACTATAGAACTGTAAGGGACACCCAGGCCTTGGAACAGCTTATCGCTGAGCTCCAGGCTGCTCCCTCTTTCGCCATCGACCTGGAGACCACGGGCAGGGAGGCCATGTTTGCCGGGCTGGTGGGCCTATCCTTCTCCTTCACCTCTGGAAAAGCCCACTATGTGCCGGTGGGGCATCGATTGGGGGCTCAGCTCCCGTTGAACCAGGCCTTGGGCCGGCTCAGGCCGCTCATCGAAGACCCGCGTATCAACAAGGTGGCCCACAACGGCAAGTATGATATGATGGTGCTCTCTCAGTATGGGGTCGAGCTTCAGAACCTGAGCTTCGACACCATGATTGCCGCCCATCTACTGGGGGAGAAGACGCTGGGGCTCAAGCCCTTAGCCTTCAGCAAGCTGGGGGTAGAGATGACCCCCATCACCGACCTCATCGGAACCGGGGCCAAACAGGTCTCCATGGACTATGTCGATATCTCACTGGCCAGCAGATATGCCTGCGCCGATGCCGACATTGCATGGACGCTAGCGCAATTGCTGGAGAAGGAACTGAAGGAGCACGGGTTGTGGGCTCTCTTTGCCGATGTGGAGATGCCTTTGGTGCCAGTGCTGCTGAAGATGGAGCGAAACGGTGTGGCGCTGGATGTGGAGTCCCTGGGGGCTATGTCTCAGAGCCTGGGGGAGCGGATGCTGACTCTGGAGGCCGAGATCTATAACCAGGTCGGGCACAAATTTAACATAAACTCAACACAGCAGTTGGGCGTAGTCCTTTTCGAGGAGCTGAGGCTCCCCGGGGGACGCCGTACAAAGAGCGGCTACTCCACCGATGCCTCCGTCCTCGAGGGGCTTAGGGGCATTCACCCGGTCATCGGGCCGCTCCTGGAGTATCGCCAGCTAACCAAGCTGAAGTCCACCTATCTCGATGCCCTCCCTGCTCTGATAAATCCCACGACGGGGAGGCTCCATACCAGCTTCAACCAGACGGGCACCGCCACCGGCCGCCTCTCCTCTAGCGACCCCAATCTACAGAATATCCCTATCCGTAGCGAGCTGGGAAAACAGGTGAGGAAAGCCTTTATCGCCACCGATGGCCACCTGTTGCTGGGCGCTGACTATTCCCAGATCGATCTGCGGGTGATGGCCCATCTCTCCCAGGATGCTCATCTCCTCGCCGCCTTCCATCGCGATGAGGACATCCACACCGCAACCGCGGCCGAGGTCTTCGGCGTGCCCGCCTCAGAGGTGACGCCGGATATGCGGCGCGTGGCCAAGACGGTGAACTTCGGCGTCATCTACGGCATCAGCGACTACGGGCTGGAACAGGCCACCGAGCTTTCCCGGGAGGAGGCCTCTCGCTTCATCAATGACTACTTCAACAAGCACAAAGGGGTCAAGGATTATGTGGAAGCGACAAAGCGCCAGGCCAGAGAACGGGGCTATGTGGAAACCGTGCTGGGTAGAAGGCGGTATATTCCCGAGATCAACTCCTCCAACGGTCAGGTGAGGGCAGCCGCGGAGCGCATGGCGATAAACATGCCAGTCCAGGGCACCTCGGCCGATATCATCAAGCTGGCCATGATCGGGATACAGCGTGAGATGGACCGGAGAGGGCTGAGGGCCAGGATGATCCTCCAGGTTCATGATGAGCTTCTCTTCGAGGTGCCCCAAGATGAGATCGAGGCCATGAAGGGCTTAGTCGAGGAGATCATGCCTCACGCTTTGACCCTCAGCGTCCCGCTCAAGGTGGAGACCAAGGTGGGGAGGAATTGGGGAGAGATGGAGTAATGGGCCAGCGGCGTTCGCAGTAAACAGCGTATCGATAGCAATCGGCAATTTCTTATTACAGCGTCTAGGGCGAAAGAATGCCTGAACTGCCCGAGGTAGAGACCATAAAAAGAGACCTGGCCCCCAAAATGTTGGGGCGATGCTTTGGCGGTGTCATCCTGAATTGGCCTAAAACAGTGCAAATTCCGTCGCCAGAGGCCTTGTCCCATCGCATCATAGGGAAATGTATTAAAGAGCTGGATCGGCGGGGGAAATACCTTATTTTTCGCTTCTCCAAAGGTGAGGCCCTTATCCTTCACCTGGGGATGAGCGGCTCGCTGCTCCTCAATCGCCAGGGTGAGCCCGACCTGTATTGTCGAGCTGTGTTCCTCCTGGACGATGGCGCCCGACTCCACTTCCGCGATCCACGGAAGCTGGGCCGGATGTGGCTGGTGCCGGATGAGAGCCTAGTGGTGGGCGGGCTTGGCCCTGAGCCCTTAAGCGCCGATTTTACCGCCGAGGCGCTGCGGGAGCGGGCGAAAAAGCGCTCGGCACCGATTAAAGCTGTGCTCTGTGACCAGGGCTTCCTTGCCGGTGTGGGCAACATGTACGCCGATGAGGCCCTCTTTGCCGCCGGCATCCATCCCATGAGGCCAGCAAGCAGCTTGTCGATGGAGGAGATAGCCCATTTACACCACTCTTTACGTCGGGTGCTTGAGGAGGCCATCAGCAGCCACGGGGCCAGCATCGCTAATTATGTCCGCCCTAACGGCGAGCCCGGGTCGGCGCAGTTTGTGTTTAAGGTGGCACATCGTGGCGGCCAGCCCTGCCCGGTGTGCGCCACCCCCATCCAGCGCATCCCGATCCGCAATCGGGGCACCTACTTCTGCCCCAATTGCCAGAAATAATTGTAAATTCCTTCACAAGCCTATTGACAAATCGAAGCCCGGTATGGTAATCTATAGCCTCCACCGACCCCGCTTATTTCGAGGCGGTGAGAGCAGCTAATAAGCCTTAAGAACGAAAAAAGTCGCTTGGATCGGACACCGACCGAGACGTCATACAGAGATAGGTTTAAGGACGAAAAACCTTCTCGGCAGTGGCCGAGGAGGTTTTTTGATTTATAAAAGGTCTCGATTATGTATAACGCCATCACCGATGTCCCCGGGATAAAGGTGGGACACTACACCGACAGGAAGGCAGCCACCGGCTGCACGGTGATCCTTTGCCAGGAGGGGGCAGTGGCCGGTGTGGACGTTCGGGGTTCAGCGCCGGGAACCAGGGAGACCGACCCGCTGCGCCCTACGAGCCTGGTAGGGAAGGCGCATGCCATTCTCCTCAGCGGGGGCAGTGCCTTCGGCCTGGATGCCGCCGCCGGGGTGATGCGCTATCTGGAGGAGAGGGGCTATGGCTTTGACGTAGGCGTGGCCAAGGTGCCCATAGTCCCCGCCGCTATCCTCTTCGACCTCCGTTTGGGCAACCCCAAGGCTAGGCCCGGCCCTGAGGAGGGGTATAAGGCGTGCCTCGCCGCCGCCAGCGGGCCGGTGGCTGAGGGGTGTGTCGGTGCCGGCACCGGGGCTACGGTGGGCAAGATATTAGGCCCGGAGAGAATGACCAA
Organism: uncultured Dehalococcoidales bacterium; assembly: GCA_964431905.1. Taxonomy (GTDB): domain Bacteria; phylum Chloroflexota; class Dehalococcoidia; order E44-bin15; family E44-bin15; genus CAYSLE01. The sequence goes on from CAYSLE010000017.1 coordinate 10,316, forward strand.
GAGCGGACTGGGCACGGCAAGCCAGAGGATCGGCAATATCACTGTTGGCGCTATCGTTGCCGTCAACGCTTTTGGCGATATAGTCGATCCGGAGACGGGAAAGGTCATCGCCGGCCCCCGTGACACCGAGCGGGGGGGCTTTCTCAGCACTATGGAGATCATGAAAGGGTTAGCTACGGGCGCTGTCCCTACCAACACCACTCTAGGCGTTATCGCTACCGACGCCGCGCTGGATAAGGAGCAGGTGAACAAGGTGGCGCAGATGGCCCACGATGGTCTGGCCCGAGCCGTTCGCCCAGCCCATACCATGGTCGATGGCGACGCCATCTTTGCCCTGGCTACGGGTGAGAAAGGGCCGGCGGACGTCACCCTGCTGGGAGCAGTAGCGGCAGAGCTACTGGCGACGGCCATCGTGAGGGCAGTGAGGCAGGCTGAGGGGCTTTGCGGAGTGCCTGCCGCCAGGGATGTGAGGTAAGATGATGAAGATCGGTTTTATCGGCGCCGGGACGGTGGGCACGGCACTAGCGGTAAGGCTCAGCAGTAAGGGCTATCCGGTGATCGCGGTGGCCAGCAGAACCAAAACCTCGGCCCAGAGGCTAGCCCAGGCTGTCCCCGGCTGTCGGGTGTGCGATAGCCCTCAGGAGGTGGCTGACATCGCCCAATTGGTTTTCATCACCACCTCCGACGATGCCATCGCTCGGGTGGCGCGGGAGCTCCGCTGGCACGCCGGGCAGAGCGTGGTTCACTGTAGCGGGGCCGATTCCACCGATATTCTGGAGCCGGCGAGGGAGTGCGGTGCCGATATCGGCGGCTTTCACCCACTTCAGACCTTCGCCAGCGTGGCCCACGCCATAGATAATATCCCCGGCTCCACCTTCGCCATCGAGGCTGAGGAGCCACTCTTGTCCACGCTGGTGGAGATGGCCACAGCCCTTGAGGGAAGCTGGGTCAGGCTTGGCGCTGGCGATAAGGTGCTCTACCACGCAGCAGCGGTGATGGCCTGCAACTATTTTGTCACCCTGGTGAAACTGGCCACCGACCTGTGGCAAACCTTCGGGGTGCCCACGGAGAAGGCAACCAAAGCGCTTCTCCCCCTGCTTCGGGGAACGATAAACAACATCGATAATGTTGGCTTGCCCCGCTGTCTCACCGGGCCCATCGCCCGCGGAGACATAGGAACAATACGGAAACACCTTGCTGCTCTGGAGAAGGCGGCACCCGATGTTCTCTCCACCTATCGGGAGCTGGGACTCCAGACCATACCCATAGCCCTGGCCAAGGGCAGGCTCGATGACAAGAGAGCCGAGGAATTGCGAGAGCTGCTAAAGGAGGGCGTGCAATGAGGACGATGTTGAAGGGCAAGATCCACCGTGCCCGGGTCACCGATGCCAACCTGGACTATGAGGGGAGCATCACCATCGATGGGCTGCTTATGGAGGCGGCGGATATCCTCCCCTACGAGATGGTTCATGTTCTCGACATCAATAACGGGGCCCGCTTTGAGACCTACGCCATCGAGGGGGAGTCGGGCTCGGGCGTGATTTGCATCAATGGCGCCGCCGCCAGGTTGGTCTCCAAGGGCGACAAGGTTATCATCCTCACCTATAAGGTTGTTGCCGAGGAGGAGGCAAGGTCGAACCAGCCCAAGCTTGTTTATGTCGATGAGAGAAATGCCATAGTTAAGGACAAGGTATCGTCCTTATGGGGAGGGAAACCTTGAGGGTGACCATAAGCGAAATCAAAGAGATGAAAAAGAAGGGTGAGAAAATCCCCATGCTCACCGCCTATGACTATTCCACAGCCAAGCTGGTGGACGAGTCCGGCGTGCCGTTGATCCTGGTCGGCGACAGCCTGGGGATGGTAGTCCTGGGCTACGAGTCCACCATCCCGGTCACTATGGATGAGATGCTCCATCACACCAAGGCAGTGGTTCGCGGCACAAAGCGCGCCCTGGTCATCGGCGATATGCCCTTCATGACCTATCATGTTTCCGTTGAGGATGCCCTTCGCAATGCCGCCCGTTTCATTCAGGAGGGCGGGGCGCAGGCGGTGAAGCTGGAGGGGGGCGAGGTCGTCGCCGAGAAGGTGAGAAGGCTGGTGGAATGCGGCATCCCGGTTCAGGGACACATCGGGCTCACCCCGCAGTCGGTGCATCAGCTCGGCGGCTTTAAGGCGGTGGGAAAAACCCCCGATGCTGCGGTGCGCCTGCTCAACGATGCCAAGGCGCTGGAAGCGGCTGGGGCATTCTCCATCGTCCTGGAGCTGGTTCCAGCACCGCTTTCCAAGCTGATCTCGGAGAAGGTGTCGGTGCCCACCATCGGCATTGGCTCCGGCCCCCACTGCGATGGCCAGGTCCAGGTGGTGAGCGACCTTCTCGGCCTTTTCACCGACTTCGTCCCCAAGCACGCCAAGCAATACGCCAGACTGTGCGACGCTATCAAGAGCGCCGTCGCCGACTATGTGGGGGAGGTTAAGGCCGGCAGCTTCCCCACCTCCAAACAGAGCTATACTATGGATGAGAGCATAATTGCCGAGATAGCTCGCTCGTCCTGAGGGGCGGGATGAAGGTTATCACTACAATTGAAGAGATGAAGGAAGTGCGGAGCCAGATCGCTGGCTCCGTTGGCTTTGTGCCCACCATGGGCTACCTTCACGAAGGGCATCTCGAGCTGGCGCGCCGTGCTCACATCGAGAACCTCACCGTGGTCGTCAGCATCTTTGTAAATCCCACCCAGTTCGGCCCCAAGGAGGATTTCGCTTCCTACCCCCGCGACCCCCAGCGCGACCTCGCTATGCTGGATAAAGAGGGGGTGAGCATTGTTTTCATGCCCAGCCCCGAGGATATGTACCCGGAAGGATTCAACTCCTGGGTTGAGGTTAAAGGGATCACCGAGAGGCTGGAGGGCGCTCTTCGCCCCGGCCACTTCAGAGGAGTAGCCACAGTATGCGCCAAGCTGTTCAACATCGTCCAGCCGGATAAGGCCTACTTCGGGCAGAAGGATGCCCAGCAACTGGCGGTGATAAGGAAGATGGTCTCCGACCTCAATATGAACCTGGAGGTCGTGGGCGTGCCAACAGTGCGTGAGCCCGATGGCCTGGCCATGAGCAGCCGCAATATCCACCTTAAGCCTAAGGAACGCCAGGCGGCTTTGGTGCTGTGGAAAGCGCTCTCGCTGGCTCAAGAGCTATGGGGTAAGAGCGAGAGAAACGCGAAGCGCCTGCGCCGGGAGATGACCTCCTTGATTGAGAGCGAGCCCAGGGCGAGAATCGATTATGTGAGCGTGGCCGACGCCGATACGCTGGAGGAGCTAGATGAGGTTGACCGTCCGGCCCTAGTATCCCTGGCGGTATGGATGGGCAAAACGCGTCTGATTGATAACATCACGCTGGGTGGGTAGAAGGCAAAGCCCTAGATATCGTGCTAACCTCTCATAACACCGCGAGTATTTCTTCTGGGCTGGTTAAGACTCTAATGCCAGTTTCCTCACCAATGATATCTGCAGCTCTATGAAAATCCGAATCAAAGCTAGCTATGTATTCGCATCCAAGGTGCTGAGCGATCAAGACATGCATGATGTCGGACATTCCAAGCTGAAGATAGGCATAGGCAGATGGCTCTTGCCATGCCTTATCTATCGTTAGCTTGAAATTTACAATATCTACTTGAAGCAAGCCTTGAAACCCATGGCAGTCGGCAAACGACCTGTTTAGCCATGTATCGCCCATTAGCATTTCTAGGCCAGTCGATTCTCTCTGAACCTTTCCTTCTTGATTCTCTATTTCGTCTTTTCTCAATTTAATCATTCTTTTGAGAAAATCACCAATTTCCTTCTTGCCTTTCCTCTCAATGATCCTTACTCCTGAAGCCTCAGCGGCAATTTGTTTGAATGCCGCTTCCGCATACCTCCCAATCAACTCCAGCAAGCAAAGGGGACTGATTACCGCGTTCACTCTGACTTCGCCAGATGTAAGCTTTTTCCTGATTTCCACCACTCGCTTGACTCTTTCGTCTGATTTTAAAATCTCTCTCATAATCTTCATTTGTTTCGGTTCGTTTTGACTAATGATGATTTCCTCCACTGGTGATTTAGGTATCTCTATTTCCAATCCCTCAGTCCTCCAATAGTCGATTAAAACCGATGAGTCAAAATACATTGCAGGTAGTAATTTCGCTTTGAGCTTGCCGTTTGTACCAACAAACATCAATTGCCTCTCTTTCACACCCCGTCTTATGGAGGTGCACTTGTCCTTCTATTTGCGGCCGCCTTTGGCTGCCGTCTGGGTTGTCCCTTTGCATCGGGCACGGCGCTTGCCCAGCACAATCCTAACATAACGGAGACGCCACTGCCTAATATCAAGCGGAGTCACTGCTGAAGGGTTTTCATTCTGTGGTAGATATGCCTAGCGCCGCATGTAAAAGAGACCAAAGATACTGGCGACTACCAGCAGGAATAGACCGAAGAGCATCAAGGACAGGCCCCCAGCACCGGATTCGGGCCGAATGGCTATACCTATTGCTATAAGTCCCAAGCCTAGCCCGCATATAGAGACAACAGAAACAGACCTGCGTTGCCTTTCAATCTTTTCTTCTATTCTACCAAGTCTTTCTTCTATTGCCTCCAGCTTGTCCTCGATAGACTTAGTATCGCGCCCGGTCAAAAGGCCAAACAGATTGGCCAAGCTCTCCACAATCCTTCTAAGCATCGGCCGTCCCCCTTCACTGATGCGAATCGACTACGGTTCTGTTGCCCAAAATGGGGCCGCCTTTGGCCACTGGCCGGGGTATCCTTTTCCGTCGCGGACGGTGCTTGCCGGTCCACAACCCTTTGAAGTAGTTTCGGTCCAGCAGATGCCGGTTATCGGCTACATCCAGGAGGTCGCGGGACACGGTGCCTTCAAAGTAGGCCACCTCCACATGCTTGCCCACGTTCTTCACCGCCTGGAGGGCATAGGCGAAGTCCGAATCGCCGCTCACCAGCACTGCCACGTCATAGAGGTTGTTCCAGGCAAACTGTAGCAGGTCTGTGGCCAGCATCACATCGATGCCCTTCTCCACCGGTGTGCCCTGGGCCAGCTTGGTGCCGCCGAGCCGTACCTCCAAATACGGCGTCTCACGAAGGGCATTGAGGAAGTCCTGCTGCTCGCGGTAGGCTTCACTCCGCTGCTCCGGGTCCTGGAGGACATTGTAATAGTAGGTTCGGAACAAGCGCCTTGCCCCGCAGAGCTTTTT
>CAYSLE010000018.1:0-15250 GCA_964431905.1 uncultured Dehalococcoidales bacterium
ACTATGGCCAAGATTACTCGTTCACTGAGAGAAGCTAGGCCCAAAGAAACAGTCACGTCTGGCCAGATCCTGAAGAAAGGAGAATAATTGTGCAGGAGATCTATCTTAACATTGCGGAGAGACTCGGACACCGCGCAGAAGGACTGGCTCGCATCATCGAATATGCGACCAGCCCACGCCAAGCTCGCATCATCATGGAGATGAACCAACCACCCGGCCCAGCACTAACTGCCGAGCAGCTAGGCGAGAAGCTAGGTTTGGCCCCAAGGGTTGTGCAGGACGATCTGGAAGACCTGTTTCGCAAGGGGTTAGCTTTCCCGGTCAATTTCGAGGAGCGACGCGAGTGGCGCGTCCCCAGCACCTTTATGCGGGTCCATGATGCGATGCTGAGTGGTTGGGCTGCATTTCCCGATAGGCAGCGCCTCTTCGAGCTTTGGAAGCAGTATGACGAACAGGAAGGGTATGAGATGATGGCGTCTCTGTTCAAACAATTCGATATGCCGCCCTTTATACGGGTCATCCCCGCCTGGAGAGCGGTGTTGGACAACCCGAATCTCCAACCTTGGGAGGACTGGCGAGAGATATTCAAAGGGGTGGACCTCATCTCGGTGGTAGACTGCCCCTGCCGCCTCAAAGTGGGTGCCTGCGAGCGACCGATAAACGTCTGTATAAACTTCAACCGGAATGCCGCATATGACATCGCCAGCGGCCACGGTCGGAAGATTAGCGTGGAGGAGGCCCTGCTAATCATGGACGAGGCCTCCACGGCTGGGCTGATTGGAATGGTGGTGCCCAACGCTAAGCAGATGGCCCATATGTGCAACTGCTGCAGTGATTGTTGTTACGGTTTGGTCCCGCTGAAGCTTCATGACATCCCCTTCGAAAAGTCCTGGTCGAAGAGCCGCTATGAAGCTATGGTCGATCAAGAACAGTGCAATGGCTGCCAGCGGTGTATCGACAACTGCAATTTCGAAGCCATTGAAATGGTCTCGGTAACGGGAAGTAAGAAGCTCAAGGCCCGAGTAACTCCAGAGAAATGCTTCGGCTGTGGGGACTGCTACATGGTTTGTGAGCCCCAGGCGATCGCTATGACCTGCGTGCGCCCGGAATCGCATGTGCCCGATACAGGCTTCTTCCCCTACGAGTGACCAGCGGCACGAGACTCTTCAGACGCCCAGGTTAGAGCAGGCAGGTCCTACTAACCCAAAGGCCTGCTTAGTCCCTTTTCCATTCATTGCATCCTCCTAGTTGTGCACCTTTCTCCTCCCCACCAACGGTGCTATCATGGCTCTTTCTTGTCTCCATAGTCCCGCTCTCAACCCCTTTCTGTGCCGTACTGCCTCAAGGTACCGGATCGTTTGTCTCGGTAAGGTTCCTCTCCGAATCGAGCACAAGCAACCGCAGCGCGATGAACGCGCAGAGGCAGTTTGCAAATATGGCCTTGGAGTAATACAATCAGGGCGTGCAGAACTGCCTAGTCACTTATGGAGAGGCATATGGAGATGGCGCAGAAAATCCACCAGCTGAGGATACCTCTTCCTGGAAGTCCCCTGCAGTGCATTCTCTGTTATCTCATCCTGGGAGATGAGGGCCATATTCTGGTGGACACCGGGTGGAATATGGACTATGTTTTCGACTTGATAACGAGCGAGCTCAAAGCGGTGAACGTTGGCTTCGGCGAAATCGCTTTCATCGTGGTAACCCACTCCCATGCCGACCACTTCGGCCTCGTCCACCGCATAAGGGAGCTATCCAAAGCTAAGGTGGTGATGCACCGGCTTGACGGGCCTCCGTACACCAGTTGGCCGATTTTCCCGCCGCCGGGGAAGGCTGACCCGATAAAGGGCTGGCTTCTGGCCAATGGTGTGCCTGAGGCAGATATCGCCCGTCTTGAAATTCCCGGTTTTCCCGGGCATGAGTTCTCCCCCATTGAGCCCGATATCGAGGTGGAGGGTGGGGAGACCATTTCCACCGGTTCGGTAGCCCTGGAGGTGATCTGGACTCCAGGGCACTCGCCGGGGCATATTTGCCTTTACCAGAGGGACAGCAAGGTTCTCTTTGCTGGCGACCATCTCCTGCCCCAGATCACCCCGCATGTGGGGCTTCGCCCCCCTAGGACGGGCAATCCCCTGGCAGACTACTTGGCCTCGCTGAGGAGAATGGAGGATCTGGAGGTAGAGCTGGTCTTGCCCGCTCATGAACACGCGTTCAATAACTTCAGAGAGCGGCTAAATCAGATTCAACGTCACCATGAGGAGCGGCTGCAAGCGGTTCTAAACGCCATATCAAACGGAGCTAGGACAGCCTACCAGATCACAGCGCAGGTCCCCTGGGATATCGGCCCGTGGCAGGATATGGGCATGTGGGACCGGTACCTAGCCCTCGGGGAGGCTCTGGCCCACCTTGAATTGCTGCTCCAGGAAGGAAGGATCAGAAAGGTAACGGAGGGGCCGACCCTCCTCTTTGAACCGGCTTGACCGGGTGATGCTTTTGCGCAAGAATTCATGCGACGGGGATTGGCGTTCAGCAGGGCTACTGAGCTGAGAAATGTGGCCCCCGAGCGCAGTTTCGGCAGGAGTCGAGTCGATGGCTAAGAGAGATATCATCAATGAACTTGTAATTCCTACAATGTGTGCCAGTCATTGTGGCGGTACATGTCTACTACGGGTTCACGTTAAGGGTGGAGTTATTACGCGAGTTGAGACCGATGATGGAGAGGAACCTCAACTCCGGGCATGCCAGAGGGGGCGTGCCCTAAGGCAGAGGGTATACGCGCGGGATCGGCTTTTGTATCCTATGAAGCGGGTGGGGGAAAGGGGAGCGGGGATATTCAAACGCATATCCTGGGATGAGGCCTTGGATACTGTGGCAGGCGAACTGGAAAGGGTTCGGGAGACCTACGGGCCAAAGTCCATACTTTACCTTCAAACCGGAGGCGATCTCGGCAGCCTGCATACAGTTATGACAATTCGCAGGCTGCTGTCTCTCGCCGGTGGCTTTACCACGTGGTGGGGTGCCACCTCTTTTCATGGGGGGATGTTCGCTTCGTACTTTACATACGGCACGATTGGTTGCGCTAACACTCGTGATGACCTTCTCAACTCCCGTCTCATAATCATGTGGGGTTGGAACCCGGCAGTCACCATCAGTGGCACCAATACCCCTTGGTTTCTGGCACAGGCTAAGGAATGGGGGGCAAGGGTTATCGCAGTGGACCCGTGGTATAGTGATTCCGCAGCCGCCTTGGCCCACGAGTGGATACCGATAAGACCTGGCACAGATGCGGCCATGCTCATCGCCATGGCGTATGTGATGATTGAGGAGAACCTGCAGGATCGAGCCTTTCTCGATACCTATACTGTGGGCTTTGATAGATATCGAGACTATGTGTTGGGGCAGGAGGATGGGGTGGCCAAAACGCCGGCTTGGGCCGAGGCCATCACCGGTGTGCCGGCCTGCACCATAGAGAAGCTGGCTCGCGAGTATGCCACTACTAAGCCAGCGGCGCTAATGGCTGGAATCGCTCCCGGTCGCACCGCCTTTGGCGAGCAGTATCACCGGGCGGCTATCACCCTGGCAGCGATGACGGGCAATGTCGGCGTGCATGGTGGTGATGCCGCGGCCAGGGCCTGGGAGTCGCTAGTCCCTGGTTACCCCTTTGGTATAGGGATAGGGGGTGTAGGGATAGGAGCAGCTCTGCCTTTTGCCCTCAGTCCAGTCGATGATTTCGCAACCTCGGATGGGATCCTACTCGGCTATATGGATCCTCACATACACTATACTAGAGTAGCCGATGCCATCCTGAAGGGGAAGGCGGGGGGCTATCCCGCTGACTACAAACTGGCCTTCATCGTCAACAGCAACTACGTGAACTCGCTGCCTCATATCAACAAGATCGTCAGCGCTCTTAAAGCATTGGAGTTCATAGTACTCGAGGAGCAGTTCATGACCGCTACCGCCAGGTATGCCGACGTCCTTCTTCCTACCTCTACTTTCGTGGAGAGAGATGATATTGCGCTAGGGGTAGGCATGGGCTACGTCGGCTTCCAGCGGAAGATCATTGAGCCGGCGGGCGAATCCAAGCCACACAACGAAATAGCGAAGGCACTGGCAGCCAGAATGGGCATCGCCGATTACGACGACCAGACTGAGGAAACTCGGCTACGGCAGGTGGCAGATGCCCTCAACATCCCCGATTACAATGCCTTCAAGGAGAAAGGTGTCCACTGGATCAGGCGAACCGAACCCTATGTGTCCTTCAAGACACAAATTGAAGACCCGGATAACAATCCCTTTCCGACTCCCTCGGGGAAGATCGAGATCTACTCCCAACGACTGGCGGATATGGCAAACCCGTTGCTGCCACCGATCCCAAAATACGTCGAGCCTTGGGAAGGCCCTAACGACCCGCTGGCTCAGAAATACCCGATACAGCTCATCACAAACCATGCCAAGGGGAGGTCAAATGCTCAGTTCTTCACCCTACCTTGGCTTGGGGAGCTTTGCCCTCAGGCGATCTTCATCAACCCTGTTGATGCCAGCGCTATAGGTATCAATAACGGCGATATGGTTCGGGTGTTTAATGACAGGGGAGCGACGGTAACACCGGCCCAGGTCACCGAGCGAATCATGCCCGGCGTTGCCCTTCTGCCTCAAGGTGCGTGGTATGACCCCGATGAGAACGGCGTCGATAGGGCTGGATGCGCTAACGTTTTAACCCGGGATGAGCCCTCACCCGGTGGGTCCTTTGCCTACAATACTGCGCTAGTCCAGATCGAGAAGGCCTAAGGAGCAGCAGAGCCAAGCGTAGGTGCCTGTGGGGCCAGCTAGCTGGCGAAAGACACTACGTATTGAAGAAAAACGTGTCTTGGGAGACAGGGTAGCAGAGCACAACCTCCTAACTGCGCGCAGGTGTAGGCACTTCTTAAGGCAGTTCGAGCAATTCTATGACAGTGCCCAAGGCCTTGATAGTGTCCATGTAGGCATAGCCACCACCGGGAGAGTGTCCGCTTTGCAGACAGGAGAAGCCCTCCCCTTCCCATGTCTTGATGGCCTGAGCCAGATTCTCCACCCTGACATGCCCCAGGTGGTGAACTCCCTCACCATGCTCTTTCAAGAAATCGCTGAGGACGTTGTCCCCTTCAATGGGCTGGATCAACTCCAGCTGCAATGGCCCCGCTGTGGCAAAAGCAGCCTTGAAAGTGTGCTGCACCGGCCTGCCACGATAGGTCATCTCACTGAAAGTGGAAGGATCAACGGCCATGATTCCCCAGGGCCCTATGCCGAAGGTGTTCTGGTAGTGTTCGATGCTCTTTTCCAGATCATGGACTGCAATGCCCGCTTGGTACAGCTCCGAGACCTTAACCCCAGGACGGCTTAATTCGGCCATTCTCGCCTCCCCATAGTGTTAAAAGAACGCTGGACAGTGCTCCCTTTGGAATATCCTAAATCTTCCGGCCCACCTCAGCCCCGGCGGTGAAGGCCTCAAGAGCGGTGGCCGGATTGGCAGCATCGCCGATAATGTAAAGCTCGCTGACCTTGTCCTTGATCTCCTCGGCTAGCTTTTGCACCGGGGCCACGCCCATGGCCAGGACTATGCTCTCCATCCCGGCTATGACCTTTTCCTTTCCATCGCGCGTTACGACCACACCGTCAGTGGTGAACTTCTTTATAGTGGCAGATGTGATGACCTTCACTCCCAGTTCAGCTAGCCGCTGGGTTAGCAGGAGCTTGCGCCCCATGACCGCGTCGCTGGCCAGCTCTGGCAGCATCTCCACGATGGTAACCTCCTTGCCATACTCGGCGAGGAACTCAGCCGTCTCACAGCCAACCATCCCGCCACCGGCGACAACAACCTTCTTCCCCACCGCGGCCTTGCCTCTTAGGACATCCCAGGCGGTGACCACCTTCTCCCCCTGTGCTCTGGGGATATCGGGGATGAGGGGTGTCCCTCCAGTGGCTACCATCACCGCATCCGGCCTAAGCTCAGCCACCAGGGAGGGCTTGGCCTCTTGGCCTAAAACCACCTTCACGCCGGCCTTTTCCAAAGCCCTGGAGAAGTATTTGATGGCGGGGTCGAGCTCCTGCTTTTGCGGCGGGATGGAGGCCAGGCGGAATTGCCCCCCAAGCTCGGGCTCCTTCTCGTAAAGGGTTACCCGGTGGCCTCTTAAGGCGGCTACCCGGGCCGCTTCCATCCCCGCCGGGCCCCCGCCAATTACCAGCACCTTCTTTGACTTGGGGGCGGGGGCGATGGCAAATTCACGCTCCCTGCCCAGCTCCGGGTTGACCACACATCTGAGGCTCATGGCTGTCATCAGGCTTTGTACGCAATAGTTGCAGGCAATGCACCACCTTATGTCCTCGAATTGCCCGGCAGCCGCCTTATTGGGAAGCTCAGGGTCGGCGAGGACCCCCCGGCCGATGGCTACCAAATCCGCCTTGCCCTGGGCGATGACCGAGTTTGCGATTATGGGGTCATTTAGCCTGCCGGCGACGATGACGGGAACATCGACCACCTTCTTGATCGCCTCCGCAGCATAGACATTGAGCCCCTTCGAAATCTCCATAGGGGCGATGAGATGGGTGAAGAGGTTGACATAGACCCCGGTGGATACGCTAATACAGTCAACCCCGGCGTCCACCACCATGGGGGCTGTAGCCACCACCTCCTCCAGTTCCCTCCCCCCGGGGACGCGCTCCTCCCCGCTGACGCGGAAGATGATGGGGTAATCGGGGCCCACCTTCTCCCGCACCGCCTGAACCACCTCTAAGGGGAAACGCATCCTGCTGCTTATGTCCCCCCCGTATCTGTCGGTGCGGCGGTTGGTGTAGGCCGACATGAACTGTGCCAAGAGGTAACCATGGGCACCATGAACCTCGACAGCATCAAAACCGGCCTCCTTAGCGCGGCGGGCACCCTGGGCAAAGGCATCCACCATCTCCTCAATCTCAGCGACGGTCATTACGTGGGGCATGTCCTGGCACAGGGGACAGGGGCAGGGCACTGCTGAGGGGGCCCAGGGAGGCCTTTCCGGATCCACAGCGGGGAACTGCCTACCCGGGTGGTGGATCTGTATCGCAATCTTGGCCCCAGCGGCATGAATGCGGTCGGTCAACATTCGTAACCCAGGGATAAACCTATCGTCGTGGATGCCGATGAGCATCATCATGGCGCTGGAGGGGTGAACCTCGGCGATCTCGACAACGATGAGGCCGACACCCCCCTTGGCTCGCGCCTCGTAATAATCCATCTGCCGTTCGCTGATAGTGCTATCCAGATTGGCGAAGAGGGTGCCCATAGCCGGCATGACGATACGATTCTTCAGTTTCATGGTCTTAATGGCGATGGGGGTGAATAGGTGCTTCAGCTTCCTCTGTTCCGCTGGCATCTCCAACTCCTTTCAGATTTTGTCGAAAGGTTTGATTGAACCTTTGCCTCAAACTAGAACGCCCTCTTCGGTCAGCCGGTCGATCTCCGGCTTGGACATCCCCAGCACCACTCCGTAGACGTAGTCGTTATCCTCCCCGATCCTGTGGGTTGGCCCGAACTGGCAAGGGGTCTGGGAGAAGCGCATGGGCACCGCCATGGCCACTGTAGTCCCTTTCACTGGAGCATCCTTGGTAAAGGGAAAAGTGTGATATTCCGTCTCCTTATAGAAATCGCGCTCCTTGAGGTGGATGTCCTCAGAGAGGTCCTGTCCCCTGGCCACTATGCTGGCAGGGACTCCTGCCTGCTGCATCCTGGCCATCACCTCCTCCGCAGTTCGGACACTGGTCCATTCCTGGATCAGCCGATCCATGTCATCGGCATTGCCCCTTCTACTCACAAGGCTGGCGAACTTCGCGTCCCGGGTCCATGCCGGGTGGCCCAGCACCTGGCAGAAGCCCTGCCACTGCTCCTCGCTGAAGACGGCGATGGCGCACCAGCGATCCTCCCCCTGACACCGGTAGATGCCGTGGGGAGAGGCAAAGGGGTGACGGTTGCCCTGCCGGCTCAGGACACGGCCGTTCACCATATAGTCCATAAGGCTGGGGGCGATGCATAAGACCCCGGTCTCGTATAAAGGCACCTCGATGAACATCCCCTCCCCGGTTTGCCGGCGGTGCTCGAGGGCGGCGGAGAGGAGCATCACCGCGTACATTGAGGAGTGGTAGTCGCAGAAGGCGGTGCCCGCTGTGCCCGGGGCGGCCTGGGGAAAGCCGCTCACCTCACACAGGCCGGTGATGGCCTGGAGCATACCGCCAAAGGCCTTGTAGCTGCTATAAGGCCCTTCCAGCCCGAATCCCGATTGCCACATCATTATGATATCGGGCTTTATTTCCTTAAGGTGGGCGTAGTCCAGCCCGCATTCCGTGACCACCTCCCTGCCCAGGTTGGTGGCGAAGATATCGCTTTTCTTAACCAGCTCCCTGGCGATCTCCCTGCTCTTGGGGTGGCGCATGTTGAGGGTGGCCATCTTCTTCAGCGCACCGTAGTCAGCATACTGAGCACCTATATCCACACCCATGGCCCGCGCCATATCAAAGGCTGTCGATGACTCTAATCTAATGACCTCGGCGCCGAGGCTAGCCATGATGCGGGTGCACCAGGGGGTGGCATAGTACAGGCCTAGCTCCAGAATTCGAATGCCTTCAAACGGGCCCATCTCTCCTCCTTTCTAGATGATGCCAGCAGCCTTCATAATGCCGAGCTGCTCTTTGGAGAACCCCATGTCGCTAACGTATACCTCGTCATTGTGCTCGCCGAGGAGGGGGGCATGGCGTCTTATGGGCATGGGGGCTTCTTCGATGAGGTAGGGGGTTCGGGGGTACTTCAGCCGGCCCACCACTGGGTGATCGGCCTCCAGGAAGAAATCCATGGATGCAAGCTGAGGGCAATTGGCCACCTCAGCCACCGTGTAGCAGGGGAAAACACCGATGTCCCTGTCTTGCCCCTGCTCGAAGAGCTCCTGTTTTGTCAGCCGCTTTGTGGATTTTGTAATGAGGGCGTCCAGAATGTCTATATATTGAAGGCGGGCATAGCCGTCTCCGGCGTACATCGGGTCGATGAGCTCCTTCTCCCCCGACACCTCATGCATCCACTGGGAGAACCTCTCCCATTCCGTCTGTTTCACCGCCCCCATATAGGTCCAGCCATCCTTGCACTCGAACCCTCCCCACGGTATGGAGCGCCGCGACTTGACCCCGTTTCGCAACACATTTATCTGGCCGATCCTCCAGAAGGGAACATGGGCTGCGTCCTGCTGGTAGCTACAGATGGCCTCCATAATGGATATGTCTATGTGCTGGCCCCTGCCGGATCTTGAATTGCGGTGAAACAGGGCGATTGACGTTGCCGCCGCGGCGCACTGTGAGGCGGCCAAGTTGGAGAGGTCATAGCCGAATCTTATGGGAACGCCATCGGGCTCCCCGCTCACCTGGCAGTAGCCGCTGATGGCCATCTGTATCAGGTCTGATGACTTGTATTCTTTGTAGGGGCCGGTCTGGCCAAAGGGGGTAATCGAGGTCATCACCAGCCCTGGATTGAGCTTGCTCAGGGCGTCGTATCCCAGGCCGAGGCCTTCAAGATACCCTGGGGCGAAGGTCTCGATGAGGACGTCGGCACCGGTTATCAGGCGCTTGAAAATCTCCCGGCCATCGCCCTTTTCCAGGTTCAGGGTGACGGAACGTTTGTTGGCATTGTAGAACAGGAAATAGAGGCTTTTCTCCGGGTTGACCTCATCTTGGTAGAAAGGGGGCCATGACCTGGTCTTATCCCCCTCTGGGGGTTCAACCTTGATGACGTCGGCCCCCAGATCGGCGAGGAGCTTACCGCAAAAGGCCCCGGTCTCGTCGGCCAGTTCCAGCACCCGATAGATGGCAAATAGAGCCTGTTTCGTCGTTCTTCCTTTCAACCTACACCTCCCTTTGGATAATCCCCTCCTCTATGAGGAACTGGGTCACCTTATGGATGGCCTCATCGGTGGAGCCATAAAGCAGATTGCCCTGCTTCTCGCTAACGCCGCCGGCGAGGAAGAACCTGAGTCGCTCCATTACGGGCAGTGAGGGGTCGGGGGTAGCTACCCTCTTGGCCCTGGGCCGAGGGTAGGAAACGGCCTCAAGCCTCATCAGGCAACACACCCCTTCCAGGCCGATAGCCCTTAGATCCCATGTGGCGATATGCCGCTTTTGGGCCGCAAGGCGATGGCGGAGGCGGGGATATCTTGGCCTATTTGCCCCCATAGTAACGCAAAATACCGCAGGCAGGCGGCATTCCATTTTGACTTGGTCTCCCCTCTCCAGGCCCCTTAGGACAAGGGCCCTTTTCCCGTCGGCGGCGAGTTCCACTTTATTGACGGCTGTGATCAGCGGTATGCCCAGCTCTTCAGCGATGCCTGCGCCTACATACCCCTGGCCATCGTCCCAGGCCTCACAGCCACAGAACACCAGATCATACCCCAGGTGGCTGATAGCTTTTGCCAGAACGAGAGAGGTGGCGTGAACATCTGGCTGTTCCATGGCCTTATCCCAGAGGTGGATGGCATCATCTGCCCCCATAGATAAACATCGCACCAAGGCATCCTTCGCCTGCGATGGCCCGAGGGTCAGAACGGTTACTCGGTTCTCATCCCGCGAGTCTCTGATCCTGAGGGCCTCCTCTACAGCGAATTCATCGTTGGGGTTCAATACATACTCACACCCCTTTTCGTCGATCCGATTTGTCATCGGATCGATCTGGAGCTGGTTTTCGGGGCAAATGACCTGTTTGACACAGACTATTATGTGCATGGCCCTCAAATCTCGCCTATGATCCTATCGACCTCCGGCGCTCCAGAACTGGCAAGACGGCGCAAGCTTGCTGTCAGCTTCGGCACCACCTCGTGTACGTCTCCCACAATCCCTATGTCGCAGATTTTGAATATGGGTGCCTCAGGGTCTCTGTTTATGGCAATTATGCGCTTGGAGTCCTTCATCCCCGCAGTATGCTGAATGGCTCCGGAGATGCCACAGGCGATATATAGCTTGGGGGACACGGTTTTCCCAGTCTGCCCCACTTGGCGCTCAAAGGGCACCCAGCCAGCATCAACGGCGGGCCGGGTGCCAGCGATGCAGGCCCTCAACACCTTGGCTAGTTCCTCGATGCATCCCAATTTATCGGCGCAGCCTATACCCCTGCCAGCGGCGACCACAATCTCCGCCTGACGGATGTCCATCTTTTCCGGGTCTCCCTCGATGACATCGATAACTTTGGTTCGGATGCCTTGAGGGCTTACCCCAGCCTCGACCTTAATAATCTCTGCTCTTCTCTTCTCCCTGGGCTTCTCCAAGCCTATTGCCCCGGGACGAGCCGTAGCAACTACCGAACTCGCAGTATCATGAGCTATAGCATAGATGCCATCAAACCTGCCTCCGTAAATGGGCCTGGTTAATTGGAGCATCCCTTCCCCGGTGGCTAAAAGCCTAGTGTAATTGGCGCCGAATCCCATTCTCGCCCTGGCGGCCACACGAGGCACAAAATCACACGCTTGGCAGGTGGCCCCGGCTAGAAAAACCTTGGGCCGGTATCGTTGAATCAAACTGGCGATCACTTCCGCATAGGCATCACCGGCATATTCTTCCAGTATTTCACTTTCCACCAGATACACTTTCCTAGCGCCATAATGGGCTAGGGTGTCAGCCAATCTCCCCACCCCATTGCCGACGAGGACGGCGGCAACCTCGCCCCCCAGTCGCTCGGCTAGCTTTTCCCCCTCGCCGAGCAACTCCAGGGAAACCTCCATTAGTTCACCCTTTTTATGCTCGGCGAATACCCAAACGTCTCTTCCTTCCTGGGCCATATTGCCCATCCCTGCCTTTTGCCTCTCCCTTTCTGGGATAGCTATTCACTCCAAATGTCAAGTGCTCAGCTTTATCGCCCCTCTACGGCAGTCCGCTTCACAGGCCTGGCAAACAAGGCAATCCTCTTCCCTGTTGAGAATCACCTTGCCCTCATTCATCTCCAGACAGCCCATTGGGCACACCCCTAGGCATGCACCGCAGCCATCGCATAGGCTGGCATCTACCACGATCTTCTTGTCTACCATACCCTTCTTATTGGAGACGCCTCTCTGATTTCGGCTACAGGGACTCTCATCTAGATATGCCGCGCAATACGACTAGCATCGTGTATAGCGGTGCCTATTTTGTCGGGTCGCCAGCAGTCACCTATGTCGTATAGCTCAGGTACCCTCCCCAACAGAGAATCGTATAACTCTCTATTGGGCACCCTGCCGGTAGCCAGGATCACCGTATCCGCCTCCACCCTTTGCTCACTGCCGGAGGCATCCAAGTATTTGATCCCTTCCTTGGTTATCTCCTTGAATCTGGCATCGGTTACGACGTTAACCTCGCTGAGGAACCCCATAAGCATCAGGCTTCGGACCATGTCGAAGAGAAAGGGCGCATCGGTCAGCGAATCGAACCCTCTGGGGGAGACCAGGGTGACCTCTTTGCCCCCCCTGGCGATGGATACCGCTATCTCGGAGGCATAGCCCCCGCCGAGGACGGCGACCATATTGCCCAGCTTCGCCTTCCCTGACAGATAATCGTCCATGGTAAATACGTTCTTTCCCTTTACCCCAGGGATATCTGGGATGGCAGGGCGGGAGCCGGTGGCTACAAGAACGACTTCAGGTTTTTCCTCCAATACGGCCTCGAGGGTAGCTTCTTTGTTCAGCGCCACCTTCACTTTCTGCTTCTCCAGTTGGTGCGAAAGCCACTCCACCGGGTTGTTGAGGCTCCTGACAAATACGTTGGGCATTCTGGAGACCATAGCTACCTGTCCACCGAGCTGCTGGCCTCTCTCCCACAGAGTGACATCGTGTCCACGCAGCTTCGCTACCCGGGCCGCCTCCATGCCGCCCACCCCACCGCCGATCACCAGCACCTTTTTTGGCCTCTCAGCTCTGATTATCCTGGCTTCCTTCGGCCTTCCTTGTTCGTAATTGATGCTGCAATCCACAGTGCGGTTGCCGGTGGAAGAAGTCCACAGACAAAAGTTGCAATATATACATTTTCGGATCTCATCATCCCTTCCGGCAAGCATTTTCTTGGGGAAGTCGGGATCGGCTATCGACTGGCGGGACAAGTTAACTATATCACATATGCCCTGTTCGATATACCGGCGCACCAGCCTGGGGTCATTGATCTTGCCCACGCCGAATACTGGGACATTAACCTGTTTCTTCACCGCCTCTGCCAGATGGATTAGTATGCCGTAGGGCTGGTAGATGGGGGGGATAAGCCAGGGCAGGGCGGGTATGTCGGTGGCGGCGGCGCTAACATCAATAGCATCGAGCCCGGCCTCAACCAGCGCAGGACAGCCTTCCTGGGCAAACCATTCTATTTCATAGCCACCAGGTAGATACTCCTGACCGCTCAACCTGGCTATGATGACAAAATCGGGGCCGACCATAGCTCTCACCTTCTTTACCGTCTCGGTGACCCACAGCATCTTGTCCCCATACTTGTCGGTGCGCTTATTGGTCAATGGTGACATGAATTGCTGACCGAGGAAGCCATGTGCCCAGTGGAAGGTTACCCCATCGAAGCCTGCCCGCTTCGCACGGCCAGCAGCCACGGCGAATTTATCCTGTTCCAGCTCACATTCCTCAGTGGTCATCCCTCTAAAGGGAATGCCGAAAAAGTCGCCATCGGATACCCCCAATACTTCCATCCGAGGCCAGCGCTCCTTGGACCACAGATGGGCGAAGGGGGCCAACTGTCGGCCGGGGGACATGATCTGGAGGGAGCAGGGTACATGCCAGCGGTGGATGGCACTAGCCACCTCAGATAGGCCGGGTATGCACGCCTCCTCGTGAATCGATCCCATTTGAGAGGCAACGCTATAAAACCGCTCTATGCTATGGATCCCTACCGTGATCCAGCCCCAGCCGCCCTGTGCCAGCCTATCGCAGTGCTCCACCAGCTTGGGGGTGGCATACCCCTCTGGGGTGGAGTAGTTCATATGGGTTGGAGCTACCGCTATCCTGTTCCTGAGCTCGATCTTACCGATCTTAATTGGATCAGTGACCTTGGCCATTAGAAGTACGCCTCCTTTCCCAAGGATCCTTGCTATTGCTTATATGTATATGGCCACATCGAAGGCCTGGCGGATGGCATCCATGCAGTTGCGGGGGGCCCAGGCATCACCAACCACAAAGAGTTCCTTGACCTTTCCCTTTAGCGACCTATAGAGCCCATTTTCGGGGCTATTGCAGGTGGAGTAGACCACGGTATCCACCTCCCTGGTCACCGGCTCCTGGGCAAAGCAGTCTATCAGGGTGACACGCCTGCCCTTGACCCCGCCCAGAAGGTAACCCGGGGTACACTTGATCTTCCTTTGCCTGAGCCTCATGTGGAGTCCCATCCAGTGCGTGTAGCCTATGAGATGGCCTACTGAGACCCAGGGGGTTACGATCTCCACCTCCTTGCCCTTATCAGCGAGGAACTCGGCGGTGGATACGCCCTTGTGCCTGGCCTCGGTATCGAAGACCAGCACCCTCTGGCCCACCGACTTGGTTCCCAGAAGCGCATCCCATACGCTGAGCACATTGGGCTCATCCATCCCTGTGGCCATAGGTGGATCGGGCACTGAGCCAGTGGCCACGATCACGGCATCGGGTTTCTCGGCCAGGATCATCCCCTCAGTGGCCTCTACCCCCAGGTTCACCTTAACTCCCAGCCGCTTAAGCTCGTTGTTTCGCCACCGGACCACATCGCCGAACTCCTCCCGGGCCGGCACCTTGGTCATGATATTGACCTGCCCACCGAACTCCGGCTTCTTCTCAAAGAGAACCACCGTGTGTCCTCTCTCCGCAGCCGCTCTGGCGGCCTCCATCCCCGCTGGTCCTCCGCCGACTACCACCACCTTCTTCCTTACCTCGGCTGGCGTTATGGTTGGGCCTATGGAATTCTCCCGTCCCATGTGGGGATTCTGAAGGCACATCCCATCTATGCCCTGCATCACCCTATCTATGCAGCCCTGGTTACAGGCAATGCAGGGGCGGATCTCATCTATCCGGCCCTCCCTGGCCTTTATCGGCATCTGGGGGTCGGCGATGAGGGCCCGGGTCATGGCCACCATATCCACCAGCCCATCGGCCAGTATCTTCTCCGCCTGAACCGGGTCCTTGATTCGGCAGGTGCCGATGACCACGCTCTTTTCCACCACCTGTTTGATCTCCGATTGCCCCGGGATCCAGGCCCCCAGCGGAACCCACATCGGCGGTAT
>CAYSLE010000019.1:0-14673 GCA_964431905.1 uncultured Dehalococcoidales bacterium
ACCCTCACCCCGGTCTCCTGCGATAGCCTCTCTGCCACTTCCCAGGGCTTAGCCCGCCACATGGTCATGCCGAAGTGGGTCAGTATGGCCACTCTGGGCCTCACCACCTTAATGATCTCACTGGCCTCCGGTGCCGAAAGGTGGTCGAAGGGCCCCCCAGGCTCCAGCCTCACTACATTGATAATGAGAAGGTCGCCTTTATAATGAACGCATATATCCTCAAAAAAGCGGGTGTCGACCAGGCAAGCGATAGTATACCTTGGGGTCTTGAACACCACCCCATAGGTCTCAACGCTATGATGGTGCCTGATGGGGGTATGGAGGGAGACATCGCCGATGCTATAGCTCCTGCCCTCCTGTAGTATCTCGATACGCTCCAGGTATGGCCGCAGGTAATGGAGAACGACCGGATCATCATCCAGGGCATCGCTGGGGGCGAAGAGCGCCCCCCTCCTCTTAAGCCCGCCTTCGGTCATGGCCTCGATCATAATGTTGGCATCCGCCGCGTGATCCAGGTGGCGATGGGAGAGGATGATGGCCTCGAGCTTAGAAGCCCGGAGCTTCCTTTTAGTCGCCTGAACCAGGGTTCCCGGTCCGGGGTCGAGGAGTAGCTCCACCCCACCCAGAGCCAGCCACAGCCCCCCCGAGGCCAGGATCTGGTTGGCCACCATCACCCGCGCCCCGGCGGTGCCCAAAAAGGTGATTCTATCTGTGGCTTGGCGCATTGCCCTTTCCCACTGGAAAAATTCGCCACTTTCGAGTATAGTGGTAAGGGAGAACTTGCGCAAGCCAGATGGAAGCGATCAGACTTCAGGGACAACCCAAGCTTAGAAAGCCGATCATGGTGGCAGGGTGGCCGGGCATGGGGGGCGTGGCCATAGTGGCGGCTAAGTATCTCAGAGAGAAACTGGGCGCTCGGGAACTAGGCAGCATCGACCCCCAGGAATTCTTCGACCTCAGCGGTGTTCTCATCGAGGACAGCATAGTGCGGGATATTGAATTCCCCGAGTGCAAATTCTATGTCTGGGAAAATGGCGGGGGAAACGACTTGATAATCTTCATTGGCGAGGCTCAGCCCCTGATAAAGGGATATGCCTTTGCCAATATGGTTGTAGAGGTGGCACGGAAGTTCAGGGTGAAAAGGTTATATACCTTTGCCGCCGCCCCCACTCATATTTACCACACTAAGAGGCCTAAGGTGCTAGCAGTGGGAACCAAGCCCAAATTGATCCAGGAGCTTAAAGGATACGAAGTGACCCTGCTCAGTCAGGGCACCATCAGCGGTCTCAACGGGCTACTTTTGGCGGTAGCTAAAGAGAAGAACATCGATGGCATTTGTCTATTGTCCGAGATACCGATCTACACCACCCAGATAGCGAATCCCAGGTCGTCTAAGGCTGTTCTCCAGGTATTTGGTCAGATGACGGGTTTAGAGATTGACCTGGGCGATCTCGATAGCTGGGCCCGAGAGACGGACGAGGAAGTAGCAGGAAGGATCGATCACCTCAAGAAGTCCTTCGGCAATGAAGCAAGCGAGTTGATCGAGTATTTTGACCGATTAGCAGAACAGACCAGCGCCGAGGAAATGCAGTCGGAGTATAAGACCGATGAGCTGCTTAAGGAGATCGAACGATTTCTCCGGGGAAAAGGGGAGGAAAAGGGAGGCAACTAGCTCCTCCCGCTGCATAGAGTCTTGGCATAATCCGACAGGATTCTCTCTGCCTCCTGGATGATGCCCTCGATAAGCTCTTTGACGCTCTTCACCTTATCGATGACGCCCACCGCCAGTGAGCCACCGCTAATCCTGAGCGCTACCTCAGGGTCCCACTCCTGAAATGCCGTCCGCCAATCCAGTTCGACGTCTGGCGATTCCTTTATCAGCACCATCTCCAGCCGCTGCAACCACTGGCCCAGGGGCATGGAGTCCTTTTCCTTCATCACTCTTTCGTACTCCTCGATCTTGGGCGGCATCAGCGCTCGATCGCGGTATTTGGGGTCCCAGGGCTCAGCTTCCACCAGGGCCTGCTTGTAGCGGTCGGATATAGGGCATTCCTCGGTGGCCATAAAGGCAGTTCCCATGTAGACCCCCTGGGCACCCATGCCCAGCGCCCCGAGGAAGCCCCGGGCATCCCCGATGCCGCCAGCAGCGATCACCGGTATCTTCAATAGTCGCACCGCTTTGGTAATAGTGATCAGGGTTGGGAGTTGAGTGATGTTCTTGAATCCGGTCCCCTCGAGCCCGACAATGACCACAGCGTCGGCACCCTGGCGCTCGGCAGCTACGGCGTGCTGAATGGTGGCCACCTTGTGGATCCATTTCAGCCCAGCCTGGTGTATCCGTCTCCCATGATCGTCGGCACGGTAGGCTGCAGTGAAGATCACCGGAATCCCCTCCTCGATGGCTACTTCCCTCATCTCATCGATTTGGGGGCAGAGCCCGATAGTCAAGTTCACCCCAAAGGGCTTGTCGGTAATCGACCGGGCTCTCCTGATATCCTCCCGGAACTTCACTGGGGTGTTGAGGGCGCTGGCAGTGATGATGCCAAATCCCCCGGCGTCAGATACGGGGGCAGCAATGGCTGAGGTGCCGAAGCCACCATAGGCCCCCTGAATTATGGGATACCTGCTACCCAATATCTCGGTGACTCTAGTCTTCCATTCCATTCTTTTCATCCTTAGCCTGAATTTTGCGACTTTCCTCGACTGGCTATCTGTCCTTGGCATACATTACCACGGTTTTCTGGTTCAGTAAAGTATCCTCCTAGTTTCACTCCAGTCCAGTTTCTCCGGGTTCATGGTGTTATCCGGGTCGAGAGCGCTCTTTATCCTCTCACCCCGCAGAACTGATGGTAGCCAAAAGGGGATGGTGTCGAAGGATTATATAGTATGACAATTTTTGACAGACAAACTGCGCAGTGCTAGACTAATGACAAACCTGAGAAGGAGGCATCTCATATGGCTACTATTGGCCAAGAGAGGGTGACATTAAAAGTAAAAGAGAAGATGCCATTCCTGATCAAGTCGACCCGTGGTCGCGGCCGATTGGGGGAGAGAACCCCGGGCACCGGATATCGAGCCGGGATCAAGATTTGTATGGAACGCCCTCGCCTGGTAACCGAGTCCTACAAGGAGACCGAGGGCGAGCCCTATGTGCTGCGCCGGGCCAAGGCGCTGGCCAAATACCTGGATAACATGACTATATACATTCAGCCCTGGGAGCGGATCGTAGGCAATTTTGTCAGCTCGCCCGATTCCATTCAGCACTACCCTGAGCTCTTCTGGCGCTACCTGGATAAGGCCATCGAGAACGAATACAAGACGATGGTCACCGATGAGGAGCGGGAGGAGCTCCACGAGATCCACAAGTACTGGCGAAACACAGCGGTGCATGGCAAGGAGAAGTCCTTGCTCCCAGACGAGGTGTTGCCCTACTGGGGTTTCGTCGGCCATGGGGCATACTTCTGGCTTCACGGCGGCCGCACCGGTGTGCCTAACTACGACAAGCTGTTCAAGGTCGGCCTCAAGGGCATCATACAGGAGGCCAAGGACAGGCTGGCTGAGATGTCCTCAGACCCCAGCTTCTATATTCAGGCCCACAAGTACCTGCCGCAGAGGTATTTTCTGGAGGCAGCTATAATAGCCCTGGAGGCTGGCTGCCGATGGGGAAAGCGGTACGCCCAAAAGGCCCGAGAACTGGCCAAGAGCGAGAAGGACGCGAAACGGAAAAAAGAGCTGGAGCAGATGGCTGAGGTCTGTGACTGGGTCCCGGAGAACCCGCCGCGCACCCTCCACGAAGCTATACAGTGCTACTTCTTCATAACCCTGATCACCCGGGTCATCGACCTCCAAACACCAGGATTGGGAGAGAGGATCGACCAGATACTGTACCCCTTCTACAAGAGAGACAAGAAGGAGGGGAGGATCACCAGGGAGCAGGCCCAGGAGCTAGTTGAGTATGTGTGGCTCAAGATGAACGAGTTCGGTGAGCTGGTGCCGCCAGCCATGGGCCTGGGAGCCGGTGGCACTGTGGTCACGGCACGGGTGACCACCGTCGGCGGCCAGACCGCCAACGGTAGGGATGCCACCAACGAGATGAGCTACATAGTTCTGGATGCCATCAAGTCGATAAACCTTTCCGAGCCGTCGGTGGCCATCAGAATTCACAAGAATACCCCCGACGAATTCCTTTACGCCGTCACCGATGCCTTGCGCCAGGCTCCGGGCGTCTTCTCCTTGTTCAATGATGAGATGATGATCCCCTACCTCATCGGATTTGGCCTGCCTCTGGAGGATGCCCGGAACCATTCCACCGAGGGCTGCATGAGATGGATCATACCGGGGAAAGCTATGGGATTCCGCGCTCTGGGCGGGATGTTCGCCCTGCCCCGATGCCTGGAACTGGCTTTCTATCAGGGTGTGGATAAGTTCAGCGGGAATCAGGTCGGAGCCAGAACCCCCGATCCTCTGACCTTCACCGCTATCGACGACCTGATACAGGCCTATTTTGAGCAGGTTAGGTTCTTCGTGGAGAAGCTGGTCATCATCAACAACCTCGTCGAGGTGCTGGATAACGAGTATCTGCCCCAGCCCTTCTTATCCGCCCTGATGGATGGCTGCATCGAGAACGGCCAGGATTGCCGGAACTATAAATATTTCGCCAATACCATCTTCCAGCCCGTGGGTCAGGTAACTGTGGTCAATTCGCTGGCGGCAGTGAAAAAACTGGTCTTTGAGGACAAGAGGGTTCCCATGGCCGAGCTGGTGGATGCCCTCAAGAACAACTGGGAGGGCAAGGAAGACCTGCGCCAGATGTTCATCAGCAAAGCCCCCAAATTCGGCAATGACGATGACTATGTCGACCTGCTGGCGCGGGACATCTACCTCAGGACGACACAGACCATCAGGGGCTTCAAGAACATCTACGGCGGCCCCTTCATGGAGGATGGCACCGGTGGCTCCACCTTTTACACCGGCAGCGTCCTCACCGGGGCTACCCCGGATGGGAGGAAGGACCGAGGCTATTTCAATGATGGCACTGTTTCCCCTGTCGCCGGCACCGACAAAAAAGGGCCAACGGCGGTGCTCAAGTCTGTGGCCAAGATAGACCATGTCAAGACCTTCACCCATCTCTTGAATCAGAAGTTCCTGCCCCAATATCTGGAGGGGGCTAACCGGGATGCCTTTGTCGCCTACCTGAAAACCTGGGTTGACCTGGGCATCCATCATATCCAGTTCAATGTGTTCGATCGGGAGACCCTTCTCGAGGCGCAGCGCAACCCGGAGAAATACGCCAACCTGGTGGTGAGGGTGGCGGGATACAGCGCCTACTTCGTCGATCTGGACAAGGGGCTCCAGGATCAGATTATCTCCAGGACAGAGCAAGGCTTCTGATAGGGATACGATTTAGATAAGCAGGCGATGTCAATGTGTCATCGCCTGCTTTTACTATTATGCCAGAGCAACCTTACTCGCTTTATCCAAGGGATCAGGAATAGAACAACTTTTGCGCCTCCTTCTTGAGCTCGGCTCTGAAATCGGGGTGGGCAATGGCGATGAGCTCACCCGCCCGCTCGCGCAAGCTCTTGCCCATGAGCTTGGCGATGCCATATTCGCTTATCACATAGTCGGCCCAGTAGCGGGGTATAGTCACCGTTGTCCCTGGCTCAAGGGTGGGAACGATATTGGAAATAGTTCCCTCTACAGCGGTGGAGCGCATCAGGCTGATGGCACGCCCCCCGGGGGCACGCAGCGCCCCGATGTGGCTCTCCGGCTGGCCCCCCGGCCCGTTGACGATCAGGGTGCCGTAGATGGTCTCCGAGTTTATCTGGCCGGAGAGGTCGATAGAGATGATATTGTTGGTGGCGGTCATATTCTCATTCCTATGGTATGTAGTGAACACATACGAGGCATCATAAAGCTCAAACTTGGGATTGTTGTGGATGATGTTCATCGTCTCATCCTCATCGCAGCCATCCCAGGTTGTGGCGATCGCCTTTCCCTGATGGAAGTTCTTATACTTCCCGGTGATTATCCCCTTGCCCACCAGCCGGGCCACCCCGCGCGCTGCCATCTCGGAGTGATAGCCCAGGTCATGAGCATGGTCGTAGGCCCCCAATTCCGGCATATAGGCAGAGGGGGTGCCAACCCCGGTCTGGACGCAGTCCCTGTCCCTGATCATAGTAGATAGATAGCCGGCGATGGCCTTCTCCGCCTCGCCCGGCGGGATCAGCGCCAGGTAGCTAGGTAGCATATCAACTAATTGCAGAGGTAGCAGCGCAGCCAGGGGCAGTATCTTGGTCTTCATCCGAGGCCCGATCTGGTCTATGATGGGGCGGACCTTGGCCTGCCTCTCCGGCTCCATAGCGGATATGGCAGCGTGCGCTTCCTCAATAGTAGGCAACTTGAGGGTGTTTTCAACGAAGGCATCGACTTGGGAGACATGGATGAAGGTGTCGCCAAAGCACCGCGGCAAGGTGTCGTCCACCTCGGCGATGATTCTCTTGGCGTGCTTGGCGCAGGTTTGCTTATACCACAGGGAGTGACCGAAGCTGCAATAGCCTTGCTCATTAGGGGCGGTGACCTTGACCAGAAGATGGTCTATCGGTTTCGTCTCCCCTGGCCTTCGCTGTGAATCAAAGATGTGTGCTGCAGCGCTGATGGCCATGGGGATATAGTCCAGCCTCCGTTCCTGTAAGGCAAGCCTGGCAACGGCAGCATAGTTCCAAATGGTAACGGGAAAGGAATCCTCATAACCCGGGTTGAACCAGGGCATGGGAGCGACCGGAGCGCTCACGTCTATGTGCACTCCCTTCACCTCGTCCTTGCGCATAGCAAGCGTGTTTGCTAGCAGCTCTGGAGGCTCGAGTAGTGGGATGTGGACCCGGTCACCGGATTTGATGGGTTTAACCGCCTCCTCCGCCGTCATCAATTTCTTTTTATACTCATCTCGCCAATTCATGATCCCTCCCTTTTTCTAATTGTGAGACTATGTGGACTCCGCCCCCAGACGGAATCCCTCTCGTAATGCCTCCTTGTTGACCTCTATTGCCGTTACCCCGATGCGCATCTCCCCTTTCCTCCCCAGCCTCCTATCGACCTCCTCCTCGATCACCTCCAAGGGGAGCGCCTTGCTCGCCCCAAGGTAGGCCCCCAAAAGCACCAGGTTAGCCGCTTGAATATTACCCAGGCGGGCGGCTATTTCCATGCCCGGTATCTCCAGCCTCCTGATGTCCTCCCTTTCCAGCTTCAGGCCAAAGGCCTCGGCCAGACCCTGAAGACCAGCGCTCTCTGTAATCAACAGCCCTCCCGGCTTTACCCTAGCTTCAAAGGGCTTTGCCTGACTGGAAGCGATAGCCATCACCGCATCGGCCTGGCTCAATAGAGGGGATATGATCTCATCATCGGAGAGGATGACGGTGCATTCGCATTCAGAGCCGCGCATCGCTGCCGCATAGGTGGGGGACCAGGATACATACCTGTACTTCTGCATGCCGGCCCTGGCTAGTAGCAGACCGGAGAGCAGGACCCCCCTACCACCCGTCCCTGCCATGATGACCTCAGCAGTCTTTCCCATAGCATTCTCCTCAAGAATTGGATTAAAGCCCAAAGGCTAGTCAATGCGATCGACGTTCTTGAACTCCCCTAGGGGGAACTCAGCCATTGTCCTTTCTTCCAAGAACTCCAGGGCCTGTAACGGCTTCATATGCCAGTCCGGGGGGCATACCGCCAGTATCTCGACAAAGCTGAACCCCACGCCGTCTATCTGCTTCTGGATGGCGGCCTTCACGTATTTCTTGGTGCGGGTGTAGTTGGCCGGACTATTGAGGGCGGTGCGGGCGGTGTAGGCCACCCCTCTTATGTTGGCCAACATCTCGGGAACATGAACCGGATGTCCAAACCACTTTGGGTCCCTGCCCTTGGGCGTTGTGGTGGTTACCTGGCCTATCAACGTAGTAGGTGCCAGCTGTCCGCCGGTGGTTCCATAGTTGCCGTTGTTCACCATGATGCAGGTAAGCCTCTCGGCGCGGACAGCGGCATTGATGAGATATCCCATTCCAATGGCGGCGCAGTCGCCGTCGCCTTGGGCGGTGACGATTATCGGCCTCTCCAATAGGGCGTGCTTGAGCCCGGTGGCCAGGGCCAGGGCCGGCCCGTGGGGCGCACCTATAGCATCGACATCCATGATAGCAAAAGTGGCCATGCCGCAGCCAACGCCGCCTATGCCAATGAAATCCCCGGCGATCCCCATCTCATCGATAACCTCGGCCAGCAGCTTCTGCACCAGCCCGTGAGTGCAGCCGGGGCAGTTGCCCATGATGAAAGGAATCAATCCAGGTTTGCCGTAAACCTTTACTTTCTCCATTTCATACCCCCAGCATCTTTTTCGCCGCTTCAAGGACCTTGTTAGGGAGGATCATCCCTCCTGGCGACGTAGTGTGACGGTCGAGTATGCCAACAAAGCCAACATCGGTTTTCCCCTCGACAGCGTATCTCACATCCCAAAGCATCTGCCCCAGGTTATCCTCGGCCACCAGGAACTTGCACCCCTCTCTAGCCTTGTCCCTGATTATGTCATAGGGGAAGGGCCAGAGGGTTATGGGGCGGAGGAGCCCCACCTTGAGGCCCTGGGAGCGGGCCATATCAACCGCTTTCTTTGAGCTGCGGGCGACATAGCCAAAGGCCACCACTATCAACCGGGCATCATCTATCTTGTAGGTTTCATACCTCACCTCGGTTTTCTCCATCTGCTCCCATTTTTCGCCCAGCTCCTTGACGGCAAAGAGCCAGGTGGAGGAGAGGAAGTCGGTTATCACCGGGATCTGCCGCGACGGGGCGCACATGGCGAGGTTTCTCCTGCCCTCCTTTTGCTGTGCCTTGCCCCTCAGGGCCCAATCCTTGTCCGGCAGGGGGCCGAAATCGAGCTCCTTTCTCTCCAGGATCTCCGCCGTCTGCCCGACAATGGCATCGGTCAATATGATGATGGGGCCTCGCCATTTGTCGGCAAGGTAGAAGGCCAGCTGCATAAGGTCAAAGGTCTCCTGAACCGATGATGGGGCTAGGACGATATTCTTATACCCGCCATTGCCCCCGCCCCGGGTGACCTGAAGGTAGTCCATCTGGGAGTGCTGAGTGCTGCCGCCCCCCGGACCCCCCCGCTGCACGTTGACAATGACGCAGGGGAGCTGGGCTGCCGCCGCATGGGAGAGCGACTCCTGCATCAGGTCGAAGCCGACGCTGGAGGTGGAGGTCATCACCCTGACCCCGGCCATCGCTGCCCCCACCAGCATGTTCATCACCGCGGCCTCGCTTTCCCCCTGGACGAAGCGACCTCCCCTCTCCGGCAGCTCCCGGGCAAACCATTCGATGACCTCATTCTGGGGGGTTATAGGGTACCCGTAGAAATGCAAACAACCGGCAGCTATCGCACCCCATCCAATCGCCTCGTTGCCCTGGACCAATATCCGCTCCTCTTCTACAGCCCTGACAACCATAGCTGATTAAACCTCCTATGTGCCGAATTCGAGGTCAAATATGCATTATGCTCTGTGGCCAAAGCATAAAGGCAGCAAACCTTTTAGGCAACGCCTCTTGCTACTGGTTGGTGAGCACCGTCACTCCGTAGCCACCCCCAGGGCCGAAGCCCCTGCCGCCAAAGCCACCGCAGAAGGTGCTCCCGCCACTTCCCATGAAGTGGGTCAGCGCCCATTTTGCTTCAGGGACCTGCCGCTCTCCAGCTTGCCCTCTAAGCTGGTAGACATTCTCCACCAATTGGGCCAGGTCACTGGCGCCAAGGGCAAAGCCATTGGCCACAAGGCTACCATCGGTGTTGACCGGCAGCTCTCCGCCCAGTGCGGTAACCCCCTCATCTATTAGCTTCCCGCTCTCTCCTCTTCTACAGAGGCCAAGGGCCTCATAGCTAACTAGCTCGGTTATAGGGTAAGCGTCGATCAACTGAGCGACGTCGATGGTGCTGCGAGCTCGGAAAAAGGGGTCGATCATTCGGTAGGCCTGCCTCGCCGCCCTCTCCGTGGCCTCATAGGTGGATTCGAGATAGGGAACGCCGGCCTTGCCGCTGGTCATGGCGATTCCGGCTATCCTCACCGGTCGCTCCTGATAGTAAACCGCCTGATTTGACGGGCACAGGATGAGGGCAGCGGCCCCATTGGCTATCGGGGAGCACATATATTTGGTCAGGGGATCGGCCACCATCTCGGAATTTAGCACCTCGTCTAAGGTCACTTGCTGTTTAAGCATGGCATTGGGGTTATGAGAGCCATTCTTGCGGTTCTTGACCACCACCTTTGCCAGCTGCTCCCTGGTGGTGCCGTATTCCTTCATATGGCGTCGGGCCAGTTGGGCGAACAGGCGGGGGTATAAGGGGTGGTCGCTCTTTTTGATGGCCCAGGCCTTGCCCGTGGCATGGGTAAGCAGGTCTCCTTCAGGAAGTCTCTCTTTGCTGAATAGAGCGGCGAAACCCCCGCCACCGGAAAAGCTAGCTGCGCCACATACCATCACAATATCATATAGCCCGGAAGCTACAGCATGCCAGGCGCTATTGAGGGCGGTTATGCCGGTGACGAATCCATTCTCTATGTTGAAAACCCCAACCCCCAGCAGACCTTGGGTCATCACCATCATCTGGCCCACATTGCCCACCGTGGTGGTGCACCCACAAAATATAACCTGAATATCCTCCTTTTTGAATATCCCCTCACCCTTGACATCTTCCAGCGCTTTCTTGACGGCGTCATCAGCGTGATATATGAGGTTTCCTTCTGGGGAGAAATCGGATTTACCCACTCCAATTATAGAAACATCTCTCATCTTCTTTACCTCCTGCGATTACCAGCCCCGCTTGAAGATATTGACAATGTAGGCCATACCAATGCCCATGCCGCCGCCCATGTTATGCTGGAAAGCCACCTCAGGGACCGGCCTCACCTGATTGTGGGCATCCCCTCTCAGTTGGTGGACGAGCTCATAGATCTGGGCTCCGCCGGTTGCCCCCAGGGGGTGGCCTTTGGAGATCAAGCCACCATCGGTGTTTACCGGCAAGTCGCCGCCCAGGCATGGGTGACCGTCCTCGATCCACTTCCCCGCTTTGCCCATCTCACACCAGCCAAAGCTCTCATAGTGCATTAGCTCAGCGATGGCGAAGCAATCATGCACCTGAGCCACCCCGATGTCGCTGGGGCCGATCCCGGCGAGCTTATACGCCTCCCGAGAAGCCCTTATATTGGGGTCCCACCCGCTCTCCAGTTGCGGTGTTCCCCGGGCTGTTTTTAGCACCGAGGCAGCTATCTCCACCGGCTTATCCTGGAACTCCTTGGCGATGTCGCCGGCGCACAAGATGATGGAGGAGCCACCGGTCGATGTCGGGCAGCACATATATATAGTGAGGGGGTCAACGATCATCTTAGCATTCAAAACATCGTCGACGGTCAGTTGCTCTCGATACTGGGCATTGGGGTTGTTTTTGGCGTATTCCTTCGATTTGACGGCAACCATCGCCAGATGCTCTCTTCTCGTTCCGAACCGCTCCATATGGAGCTTGGCCTGACCGGCGAACATCCGAGGAACCGGGTCTTCCCCCTTCTTGGTGGACAGACGACCCGACTCGTCTATGCTCAGAGCCCCTCGGCCCAGCTTCTCGGCACCTACTTGGAGGACGATATCGTGGGCGCCGGAAGCGACATCGAGGTATGCCGCGATAAAGGCGCAGGTGCCGCTGGTGCACATATTCTCCCAGTTGGAGACGGGCATACCGGTGAGGCCTTCCTCACCCATCTCATCCCTCACCCGGGCCATGATCCTTTGCCCCAGCATTGGCGCCCCGGCGGCATTGCCGCAGTATACCGCTTGTATGTCCGACAGCTTGAGGTTCTTCACATCCTTAAACGCCTCGTGGATCGCCTTGGCCCCGATATCGGTGATACTCTCCGGTCGGTGCCTGAATTCCGTCATCCCGACCCCGATGACACAAACCTTTCTCATCGCTTCGCCTCCCTATCCAACTTCCTAGCTATATCATTCTTTCCAATCTCAGCTTCTCCAAAAACACAGCCAAAAACGGCAGAAGGCTCTGGGCTTTTTCCATATTCCCTTCATCGCCTTCCCGCCACATTGCAATGCTGCCGCCCATAAATCCGGATAGAGCATCTTCTTTCCCCGACAGGATGCGGAGCAGCTTCTCCGTCGACATCTCGATGAAGAAGTCCCTCTCTTGAGCTAGCCCCGGGCTGAAGGATAGCCTTCCATCCTTTATCTGCACCGTCATCGCTGCCATGTTGCCCAGTTTGAGGTTAAAGGTCATATCCTCTGTGGCCTCTAAGTCACTTCTAACCTCTCCATCCGAGGAAACCACCTTCTCCACTACTTGGGGCAGGTATTTGAGAGCGAAATCCGTCCCCTTCTTGACATCGATCTCTGCTATCTCAGAGAGCCTGTTCTGTAATACACTGCCCAGTTTGGCGACAAACTCCGGCATTTGGGCAACAAGGTCATCATAAGCCAGCGCGGTGAGTTCATCCATTATCTGCGGCATAAGTTTGGAACCGATGAGCTTTTTCTCTGTAGCTGACTTTGCCAGTAATTCCTGTAGCATAAAACCTCCCCCTGGTCGTAATTTTCCATCCTTCCTAACGGTTACTATCGATTATGAGACGATTTTTGCCGGGAGTCTCTTTATGATCTCCTCTGCCTCCCTGACCGTTCGCTCTACGAGTTCCTTCACCGTGGGCAGGTCAGCTATCCTCCCCGCCACCTCTCCACCGGCGAGAAGTGCCTTCTTCTCATCGCTACGGAATAGGGCACGAAATCCCTCCAGTTCTTTGAGTATCACCTCGGGGGCGACAGTGGTGAGGTCATCGGGCTGGCCGAGGAACAGGCCGGGGGCTTTTGTTACCGTGATCTGGGTGAGCTCCATAGAGGCCTCATTCTTCAGATATCTCCCCGGGCCAACGATCCCCCGGGCTACTAATGTATCTCTTTCCCCAACCTTCACTATATAATCCTTCCAGAACTGCACAAAATCGCTCTCCTTGGTGGCGATGAACCTAGTGCCCATCTGGACCCCTACTGCGCCCAAGGCCAGAGCGGCCGCCAGGGTAGCACCATCGCAGAAGCCGCCAGCGCCGACAACGGGGGTGTTCACCGCCCTGACCACTGCGGGAAGGAGAACCATGGTGTGAACCGGCTCCCAGGCAATATGCATTCCCCCCTCATGTCCGGAGGCGATTATTACATCCACCCCGGCCCGCTCGCACCTTTTGGCGTGGCGCACCGAAGGCACCACGTGAAACCACTTGACGCCAGACGGCTTTATAACCTCGGCCCAGGGTAGAGGATCGCCGGCTGAGGTCACTATTACCTTCAGCCTTTCTTTCAACTCCGCGTCTTCATTCCTGACATCGATCACCGCCTGGATTATCTCCTTTGCCTGGGTTGTCACTTCAGCCGATACCAGGCAATTCACTCCAAAGACACCCCGCGATTCTCTAGTATTCTCCTTGACCCGATGGAGGACGCCCTTCATCATCTCATAGGTTGTCCCCACCTCCCCACCGGTGAGCTTCTCTATTAGCTGTGGCGCCATGGCCGCCCAGCGAAAGCCGCTGGTGCTGAGGAGCCCCAGTGCCCCGGCATTGGCCGCCGCGGTAGCCAGGCTATTGGTGCTAAAGGGCCCCATTCCCGCCTGGATTATGGGGTGCTTTATCCCCAGCATGTCACAGAGCGCTGTCTTTATCACAATGCTCTCCTTTCAACAGATATAGTGGTGCTTCGATCTCCGCAAAATCAGTGTATAGGGCCTGTTCTTTGCCAACATTCTACTGCGCCACCAGGACTTTTTCAAACCACTTGAAGCGTTGCCTGGTTCTCGGCGCTGGCTCTGGGTGAGCCTATGTCGCGCTATTATAGCATCTTTCAGCTCCTTTTAGGTATCATCATCTATCCGATAGCTAACTTGGCATACACGAGGACATCAGCGGCAGAGCGAGTTGAGCGTATGACATTGGGGTAGCCACCTCTATTTGATGACCGACAATAACCGTGAGTCCTCTTGACACCAGCGTAGACCGGCGAAGTAAAATACCCCCCTCTGGGAGTGATGAACCCAGGCTCGTATCTGGTCACTTGAGCCTGGCGGAGCTAATAGTGAAACCGACACTTTGGGCAGTAGCTTGGGTGTCGGTTTTTGTTACTGGCGATTTTCTATGAAAATAGATCTCTTTCTTTGTGGCGGGGCACAGAATTGAGAAGGTAGTGGGTTGAAGGTGCGTAATGAGGGGTAGCGCGCTGGGGATAAAAGCTGTAGTATTGATAGCATTGCTGGCGTCAATGCTCGGTTCTAGCTGTGCTTCACTTACCCTAGCCAGCCCACTGTATGATGAGCGCCCTGAGCTTGTAGACCCGGTGCAGGACGAACAATGCCCGGCTTGCCCTAACTACCCCCAGTTGGTGAGCCCAACGCTAGAGGAGCTGAAGCGTTTTCTCCGAGAAGATACCACCAACAGTAACCCTCGGACCGAGGACTATGTATGCCTTCACTACACCAGGGACTTTGTGGCCAGTGCCAAAGCAGCAGGCTTTCGCGCTGGGATAGCCTTTGTCAACCTCTCCAACGGGCAAGGGCATAGCATGGCAGTTGTTGAGATCGAAGGTGAACTGGTTTTT
>CAYSLE010000020.1:0-14391 GCA_964431905.1 uncultured Dehalococcoidales bacterium
CT
The DNA here is from genome assembly GCA_964431905.1 of uncultured Dehalococcoidales bacterium. Taxonomy (GTDB): domain Bacteria; phylum Chloroflexota; class Dehalococcoidia; order E44-bin15; family E44-bin15; genus CAYSLE01. Next base: position 3 of record CAYSLE010000020.1, read on the forward strand.
ATGACGGCTTGTACGGCATCGCCATAGCGGTGATGGGTATGATCTCCCTCACCGGGATGATCATCGCCCTGGACTCCTACGGGCCGGTCACCGATAATGCTGGCGGCATCGCTGAGATGGCGGACCTCGACCCTGAGATAAGGAAGGTGACCGACGAACTGGATGCGGTGGGGAATACCACCAAGGCGGTGACCAAAGCCTTCGCTATCGGCTCGGCGGCGCTGGCCGCTCTGACGCTGCTTATCGCCTATACTCAGGAAGCAGGGTTAGCCATCACCGAGTTCACCCTGGGCGACCCCCTGGTAATCGTGGGGCTATTCATCGGCGGGCTTATCCCCTTCGTTTTTGGTTCCCGGTGCATGCGGGCCGTGGGCAAGGCCGGGTATTTTGTGGTTGAAGAGGTGAGAAGGCAGTTTCGAGAGATAAAGGGGCTGATGGAAGGCAAGGCTAGGCCGGAATATGCAACCTGCGTTGACATAGTGACCAAGGCTGCTTTGAGGGGAATGATATTCCCCGCCCTATTAGCCGTGGCGGCACCGATACTTGTTGGATTCATCCTCGGGCCAGTAGCCTTGGGCGGGCTGTTGATGGGGTGTATCCTAACCGGGCTTTTCCTGGCGCTGATGATGGCCACCGGTGGCGCTGCTTGGGACAATGCCAAGAAATACATCGAGGATGGGAACCTCGGCGGCAAGCGCTCGCCGGCTCATGCCGCGGCGGTGGTGGGCGATACTGTGGGAGACCCCTGTAAGGATACTGCGGGTCCGGCCATCAACCCCTTGATCAAGGTGATGAACACCATTGCCATACTCTTCGCCGTGTTGATGGTTTCCTATCACCTCATCGGCTGATCGCGCAGGAAGGGATTCCATTTACGCTCGGTAGCGATGTTGGTCTGGGGGCCATGTCCGGGTAGAACCACCGTATCGTCGGGCAGGGTCATGAGCTTGCTGTGGATACTATCCATTAGCTTCTGATAGCTGCAGCCGGGGAAGTCAGTCCGGCCAATGCCGAAATTGAACAGGGTGTCCCCGGAAAAGACCACTCCGTGACCGTAGAGAGAGATACCTCCAGAGCTGTGACCTGGGGTATGGAGAACGGTGAAACTGAGATCGCCGATCTCGATGATGTCGCCGTCCTTGAGTAACCTGTCTGGCTTAGGAGGTGGCCCAAAGGAGCCGGTCATAAGCATGCCCATAACTCGGGCCATTCCCTGCATTATCGCTCCACCGGACTCAGCCTCATGCATGGCGAAGGGGGCACCGGTAGCCTCCTTGACCTCACGAAGCGCCATAATGTGATCGGGATGGGCATGAGTGGCGACAATTAGCTTTATGCTGAGCCTCAACTGGCGCACCACACCCATTATGGCGTCAGCCTCAGCACAGGGGTCGATGATCATCCCCTCCTTAGTCTTCTCCGAGCCCACGATATAGCAGTTGGAGGCAAAGGGGCCCAGTTCCAGTCCTCTCAAAATCATACCGTTATTCTTCGTTATTCTGGCCTCCCTGTCAAGCCTTTCACCTTCAGATACTTGGGGGTGTCCCCTTGAAATACATCTCAGGGCGGGTGGGAAAAGATGAGATTGCTTCGCGGAGTTTACCCTGAGCGAGATTCTTCGGTCGCTTTGCTCCCTCAGAATGACAGGAAGCGAAGGGCTGGCAATGACAGTTGCAATAGGGGGAGGCAATGTGCCACATATGCACTGAACGAGATAAGCCTTTGACATTTTAAGGCAAAACTGGTAACTTTTGTTAAATGCAAAGGTGGTAATAGATGTCAGCTAGAGTAGACATGGATAAAATCGTCTCCCTGTGTAAGCGGCGGGGCTTTATCTTTCAATCCAGCGAGATATACGGCGGCCTCTCCGCTTGCTGGGACTATGGGCCGCTGGGGGTGGAGCTGAAGCGCAACATCAAGGAGGCATGGTGGCGCTCCGTGGTTCAGGAGAGGGACGATATTGTTGGTCTGGATTCCAGCGTCCTGATGCATCCCAAGGCTTGGGTTGCCAGCGGCCATGTTGAAGGTTTCCAAGACCCGATGGTGGAGTGCAAGGTCTGCCACCAGCGCTGGCGCGGCGATGATGTTAAGGATGGTCGCTGCCCCGATTGCGGCGGAGAGCTCACCGAGCCCCGCATGTTCAACCTCATGTTCAAGACCTTCTTTGGCCCGGTAGAGGATGAGGCGGCAACGGTCTATCTGCGCCCGGAGACAGCTCAGGGGATTTTCGTCAACTTCTCCAATGTGATGAACACGGCACGCAAAAAGCTCCCCTTCGGCATCGCCCAGATCGGCAAGGCCTTCAGGAACGAGATCACCACCGGGAACTTCGTCTTTAGGAGCCGCGAGTTCGAGATGATGGAGATCGAGTTCTTCGTCAAGCCGGGCACCGATGAGGAGTGGTTCAACTACTGGCTTGATGAGCGACTGAACTGGTATGTCAAGCTGGGCATCGATAGGGAACACCTACGCCTCTACCAGCACGCCAAGGATGATCTAGCCCACTACGCCCGCGCCTGCTACGACATCGAGTACCTCTACCCCATGGGATGGGGAGAGCTTGAGGGCATCGCCCATCGCGGTGATTTCGACCTGAAGCAGCACGCCCAGCATAGCGGCAAGGACCTTGACTATTTCGACCCTGACACCGGCGAGCACTTCATCCCCTATGTCATCGAGCCATCGGCAGGGGTAGATAGATCGGCTCTGGCCTTCCTCGTCGATGCCTACGAAGAGGAGCCGGATAAGGATGAGATACGGGTTCTCCTGCGCCTCCATCCTGACCTGGCTCCGTTCAAGGTCGCTGTGCTCCCATTGAGCCGCAACGAGACCCTGCTCCCCATGTCCAAGGGTGTCCACTCAAACCTTCGCCAATGCTTTGTGACGCAATACGACGATGCCCAGAGCATCGGACGGCGCTATCGCCGCCAGGACGAGATCGGCACCCCATATTGTGTCACCATCGACTTCCAGTCGCTGGATGACAACCAGGTCACCATCCGCGAGCGCGACAGCATGAAGCAGATTCGCCTGCCGCTATCCGAGCTTGCCAGCACACTGGAGAAAAAGCTCAGGGGCGAGCCCCTGGATGTGTTGCCCCCCGGCGGCAGCTACTGGCTAGGGTTTTAAGCTAGAAGGTGAGATTTCAGAAAGGGAGGAATAATATGGAGTTGAAGGATTTCGCCCTGAATAGCCTCAACGATGTGCAAGCAGCCCTCGCTGTGGCATTGGACGGCCTGACCGACGAGGAGCTGTTGTGGCAGCCGCAGCCCGGAGCCAACCACATAGCCTACAACCTGTGGCACATGATGCGCGTTGAGGACTGGTTCTACCAGTATCTGTTCCAGCGCGTGCCCCAGGTATGGGAGGCGGAAAAATGGCATGAGAAGCTGAACCTGCCGGAAGACCCCAGGGTTACTGGCTACGGCTACACCGCGGAACAGGTGGACAATTTCCCTCGGGTCAAGCTTCGCCACCTCATGGGCTATGCTGAGGCGGTGCGAGCCAGGACAGTGGACTACCTCCAGAAAGTGGACCCTGTCCGATTCGATGAGATGGTCAAGTCCCGCATGTTCGGCGAGGTCAAGGTAGGCAACATGATAGGCCACCTGCTCATGGAGATAGCCCAGCACGTGGGGCAAATAGCCTACATCCGCGGACTGATGAAGGCTCAGGGCAAGTAGTCTTGGGTGGTGGCGCCCCGTGACCGTAGGCACAGGCTGGCTTGAGGTATAAGGGGAAACCGTTGTGATTGGGCCACGCATACAATGAGGGGGAATGTGATGCCTGCGTTATGGAGCGAGCTAGAGTGCGTTAGAGGTAAGTTCTGTTCCGATGTTCAATTGATTCATGACTTCGTTAAGGATACGCAGCGTAGTCTAAAACACAGGGAAAAGCGAAAGCCAAAGGTGCGACGCTTCCATGAAGAAGACAAGGCAGAACTTGACCGTGTTGTGCAGTTCTTTAAGGAAACAACGCAAGAGATGAAGCCTCGTAGTGCTGTAGAGCGCTCAATAGAGATCAAGTCAAAGGCAGTGCAGTCACTAATCATGGAGGGCCTCAAGATAACGGTGTTTCCCAAACGATATGCCCGGTTCTTGGCGGAGATGGCTTTAGCATACTTGGTTTCATTTGAGGAAGCCTTCGTAAAAGAATATTTGGAGACTATATTTATACACCGCCCTAAAATGCTGAGGAGTGGGAAGTTGATAACCTTCGATGAGGTATGCTCATTTCCTAGCAAAAGGGCTCTGATCCAGGCTCTTGCTGAGAAAGAGGTGGATACAATTTCCTACAAAAACATAGATGAAGTTGCCAAATACTTCCAAGATCGGTTGGGCATCTTGCTCTCGGCTAATTTTCCTGAGTGGGAGTCCTTGCGTGAAGCAAGCTACCGGCGAAACCTCATACTCCACAATCAAGGTATGGCTAACCAGCTTTACTGCTCAAAGGTGGGATATGCCAAGCGAGGCGAGCACCTAGAAACTGACGCCATATATGTTGAGAGAGTGGCAAATGTGATCCTCGAATTCATCGAATTTATTCATGCGCAAGTTATGCAAAAACTCAAACTCGGAGCAAGTGCCGGTAACAAAGAATAAGGCGCATTTGAATTGATGAAAATCCTTCACTTCGCCGACTTGCATTTGGGGGTGGAGAGCTACAGCGGGGGGATCAACCCTGAGACCGGGCTCTCATGGCGCCTCCACGATTTCCTCTCCGCCTTCGATGAGGTGGTGGAATACGCCCTAAAGGAGACGGTCGACCTCGTTCTCTTCTGCGGCGACGCCTACAAAAGCCGCGACCCTTCCCAGACCCACCAGCGGGAGTTCGCCAGACGCATCTGGAAGCTGGCCTCAAACGGCATCCCGGTCTTCCTCCTCATCGGCAACCACGACCTGCCCAGCGCCATCGGCCGCGCCACCACAACGGAGATCTTTCACACCCTTGCCATACAAAATGTCACCGTGGCCAGTCGCCCTGGAACCTATCGGATAGAGACAAAAGCGGGGATTCTTCAGGTGGTGGCCCTGCCCTGGGCCCGGAGGAGCGCCCTGCTCAGCAGGGAGGAGACCAAGAACCTCACCTTCGATGAGATGAATGAGCGATTGGAGCGGATACTCACCGAGCATCTCATGACAGAGGTCGAAGCTCTGGAACGGGGCCTGCCCACCATCCTGGCTGCCCATGTTGCGGTTTCCAACGCGGTATTAGGCTCGGAGAGGGGGATGATGATGGGGCACGATTATGTCCTCCTCCACAGCAACGTGGCAAACCACGCCTTCGACTATGTGGCTCTGGGTCATATCCACAAAAGGCAAGTCCTCGGTGAAAATCCCCCGGTGGTCTACGCCGGCAGCCTGGAGCGTATCGACTTCAGCGAGGAGGAGGACGAAAAGGGGTTTTATGTTGTGGAGGTAGGACAGGGAAGGCGGGCCTCCTTCGATTTCCATCCGGTGAAGGCGCGCCGCTTTCTCACCATCAGGGTAAATGTCGGTGCCCAGGAGGCCGATCCGACTCAAGCGGTGCTCAAGGCCATCGCCAGGCATGATGTCAAGGACGCCATTGTGCGAATCCAGGTAGTTATACCGGAACGGATTGAGGGGCTGCTTCAGGAGGGGGAGATCCGCAAGGCGCTGAAGGAGGCTCACTTCATCGCCGCCATTGCCAGGGAGGTATCACGAGAGCGCCGCCCGCGGCTAGCAGGCTTCACCGCTGAAAGGATGACCCCGCTACAGGCCCTGGAGGTCCATCTGAAATCCAAGGGCGAATCCCTGGAGCAGATCAAGGTGCTTCTCGAGTATGGCGAGAGGCTCATTGCAGAAAGCGAATCAAAAGAAGAGGGCTAAGGCTTTAGTCCGGCCACAATCCTGTCATAGCCCTCGACCAAGCTCCTCACCACATCGCCAGCGCTCACGATATCTTTAATCAATCCGGCAATGGCGCCGCAATACACTTCGCCCTCCTGCACCTTGCCCTCTATTTGGCCCATCCGTGACCGGCCAAGGCCGATGAAGGCCAGAAGCTCATCAGCCGATGCCCCACGGTTGTCCATCTCCAGGATTTTGGCGGTGAACTCGTTTTTGAGCCCCCTGGTGGGGCCGAGCTTGCGCCCGGTGATCATTGTCCCGGTGTCGGTAGCGGCAACGATCATCTCCTTAAAGGCGGGATGGGCCACACACTCACGGGTGGCAACGAAGCGGGTGCCCATCTGCACCCCATCAGCCCCTAAGGCCAGGGCAGCGACAAAGCCACGGGCATCGGCGATGCCCCCGGCAGCAACTACGGGGATTTTAACCGCATCCACCACCTGGGGAACCAAGACCATTGTAGGGAGTTCATCAAAGCCGTTGTGGCCGCCAGCCTCATAGCCTTCGGCGATGACGGCATCAACGCCATGCCTCTCGGCACCCTGGGCATGCCTTACCGATGCCACCACATGGAGCACTTTGATCCCACCTTCCTTCAGCCGAGGGGTATGAAGGGCAGGGTTGCCCGCCGATGTGGTCACTACCTTCACCCCCTCCTCAATCAATACATCTATCAGCTCCTTGATCTCAGGTATCTGCACCGGGAAATTCACCCCGAAGGGCTTCTTGGTGAGGCTCTTCGCCTTCCGGATCTGGCTCCTCAGGTTCTGCATCACATCGTCCTCAAGCTCCATTGCCGCGTTGGGGCTGATTATGCCCAGCCCTCCTGCCTCAGAGACGGCAGCGGCGAGCTCAGCATTGGCAATCCAAGTCATCCCCCCCTGGATTATGGGGTACTCGATACCCAGTAAATCGCAAAGCCTCGTCTTTTTCACAGGATTCCTCCTCATGCCGATTCCGTATTCTATTCACAGAGGTAGAGACGTGTCAAGCAGAGACCGCCATGTTGACGACAAAGGGCTATTGAAGTAGAATCTTATCCCAGATAAGGAGGGGAGAGATGAAAAGGGATCTGATGGAAATCCTCGCCTGTCCCCTTTGCAAGGGTTCCCTGGAACTGACTGTGGAAGAAGAGGATAAGAAAGAGATCATCAAGGGTTCCCTGTATTGCCGAAGCTGCTCGGTAACCTATCCTATAGAGGAGACTATTCCCAACCTGCTCCCACCGCAGCTTCGTAGTTAGAATATAGGAGGTAGCATGCAGAGGTCTCGGATAGTTGGTGGGCTAATTTGCTTGGCCACTGTTGTAGTCGGGGCCCTCTTCATCTGGGGGATAGCTGTTCACAGCTATTGGGCCGTAGCTGTTCCGGTGCTCCTCGGCTTCATCGCAGTGCTGGCACTAGCCTTTTGGATCGGCTGGACTATGGCCGTGACTGAGATCGAGCCCCCGCCGCAGGTCACTGAGGAGAGCACATCAGAACCCAAGGCCTAATTTGATTTGTCCGGTATATAAGTGACCCAAGTGTCAGGTGATTCGTAAACCTGGATACAGGAGAGGGGTAGCTCCCTGTTGTGGAGTTCTTCATAAATCATCCTGGCTATGTTTTCCGATGAGGGGTTGATGCGGTCAAAGGGTGGAACATCATTAAGACAGACATGGTCAAAGCGCTCTAGTGTCTCTCTGAGATGCTTTTTAAGTATTACAAAATCGTAGGCGAGCCCTATCTGGTCTAGTTCTGGCACGGAAATAGTCACCACCACCTGATAGCGGTGTCCATGTAGGTTTTCACACTTCCCCCTGTAGCCCCTGAGGTAATGCGCCGCGTCAAAGTGCTCTCGAATCGATACTTCGAACACAACCCCCTCCTTCGCTTTACTTGCCAAAAGGCCTGCGCTGCGTCAAAGCGCTGTGTCGACCCACTGCTACATCCCTTTGTTCCGCCTGGGACTGAGCTGGGACAGCATCTCCAGGTAGCGCTGGCCTTTGGCCTTTAGATCAAGCCGGCGGCTGGTCTGGGAAAGGAAGCTCATCTCTATAAGCAGGTGCTCCGGTGGAAACAGGGCAAGGGCCTTCTCCGCCCATTCCACCACGCAGACCCCTTCACCATACAGGTAGTCATCAAGCCCCAGCTCCATGACCTCCTCAATGCTGTCTATGCGATAAAGGTCGATATGGTATAGCGGGAGCCGGCCCCGATACTGGTTGATCACAACAAAGGAAGGGCTGGTGGCATAGCCTTCCACGCCCAGCCCCCAAGCGATCCCCTGGGTGAGACACGTCTTGCCGCTTCCCAGGCCGCCCACGAGAAGGAATAGATCGCCCGGCTGAGCCAATCTGCCTAGTTGCATACCGAGCCTTTGGGTCTGCTCCGGGCTCTTGCTAATTATGTTTCTCATCGCTTCTTGGAGCGAAATGGTCCCAGCCCCCTTTTTCAAGCCTCACCTCGTTCCCATGGTCATCGAAAACCCTCACCACCCCAGGCTCACCATCGACTATATCGCCGATCACCGTAACCGGACAGGTCAATAGCTTCTTCACCTGTTGGATAACCTCGCTCTTAGCAGTGAAGAGAAGCTCATAGTCCTCGCCACCCGATAGCGCAAGGTTTGTGGCACTGTCCTCAAAAGGCTGGAGCACAAAGGGGTGGATGGGGACCCGCTGCGAGAGGAGACGGGCCCCAACCCCGCTGGCTTGACATAACCGTGTAAGGTCCCCAACCAGCCCATCGCTCACGTCGATGGCCGCCTTAACCCCGAGGTGTACCAGGGTCTGCCCCTCCACCACGCGGGGATAGGGTTTGAGGTGAGCCTCTCTGAGAGCAGCCGCAATGTCCCTATCCAACTCAAGCCCCCTTTGGAGCATGACCATACCTGCGGCTGATGCCCCTAAATATCCGGTGACCGCAATCTGGTCCCCAGGGACCGCCGCTGAGCGGGTGAGGATTTTCTGGGCAACTCCTGTCACGGTTAGGCTGAGCACGATTAGCGGTGAGGCGACCACATCCCCACCCACGATGGCGACATCGAAGGTGCGGGCCAGCTCTGACATTCCCTCATAAAGTTCAGCGACATCTTCCACCTCGGTATCACCAGGCAAACCCAGCGATACCAAGACGTATTTAGGCCATCCCCCCATAGCCGCGATGTCACTAAGGTTCACCGCAAGCGCTTTCCATCCCAACTCTCGCCATGTGGTGGTGCTCAGGGTGAAGTGGACGTCCTGGATCAGGGCATCGGTAGTCGCTAGCTGAATCGAGGCATCGGTGCGCCAGCAGGCGGCATCGTCGCCGATGCCCACCAGGACCTCGCTACTTGGCGCGTCCACAATTTTTGCCAGTAGTTCGATAAGGCCAAATTCCCCCAGCTCTGAGACCTTCATAGCATGATTATACCTGCTTTCCATTAAGTTATCTAGCCAAATCGGGGAAAAGCTGATATAGTTTAACAAATGCGATATGCCATTCTGGCTGATGTCCATGGCAACCTAGCTGCCTTCCAGGCAGTGCTTAAGGACATCGAAGAGCGGGGAGGGGCCGACGAAGTATGGTGCCTGGGCGATATCGTAGGATATGGGCCTGATCCCAGTGAATGCATTGCCCTGCTGCGCCAGCTCCCCCATGTGTGTGTCGCTGGTAATCATGACTGGGCAGCCATCGGGAAGGTGGACACTTCAGATTTCAATCCAGACGCGGCTCAGGCATGCCGCTGGACTGCTACACAGCTAGCCCCGGAAGATGTAAGATACCTGGAGAACTTGCCCCTAGCTTTAACCCGGGATGATTTCACCATTGTTCATGGCAGCCCTCGCGAGCCGATCTGGGAATACATCCTATCTACCCAAAGCGCAAAGGACAATTTCGGCTATTTTGAGACCAGGTTCTGCCTCATCGGGCACTCCCATATCCCCTTGGTCTTTGAGCATACCGGACGAAGCTGCCGACTTGAGGAGCTTCCTGCCGAACTAAAGCTTGGGGAAAACCGACTGATCATCAATCCCGGTGGTGTGGGGCAGCCTCGCGATGGCGATCCGCGCGCCGCATATGCCATCTACGACGAAAGAGACAAAACCATCTACCACTATCGCGTTCCCTACGACATCGAGGCTACTCAACAGAGGATGATAATGCACGGCTTGCCCAGTTTTCTGGTGGTGCGCTTGAGCTACGGCTTCTGACTACTTGCCTCTCTTTTCGTACTCGCGGCACCAAGTAGCGTTGGGACGCTCCGGGTTGTGGCAGGCACCCCGCCAGTCCCATTTGCAGCTATCGCAGAGGAAGATATTCCTACCTAGCGCTTTCCTAATCCTGAGCCTGACACGATACCAAGGGCTCGGGCCCATACTAACCTCCGCTAAAGAGCAGAAATCGCTCAAAACTACTATACTATGGAGAGAAACTTCTTAGCAAGAGGAGGTGATCGGTATGCCCATTATTAGGGTAGAGATGTGGCCGGGGAGAACCAAGGCTCAGAAGGCAGAGCTGGCCAGGGTAATCACTGAAGCGGTGGTTACCATCGCTCACACTACACCGGAGTCAACAATAGTCATCTTCCAGGATGTGGCCAAGGATAACTGGGCTGTGGGCGGGGTTCTTGCCTCCCAATCTTGACTTTGGAATAGGGATATGCTATGTTGAACTTCGCACTTGGGCCGCTAGCTCAATGGTAGAGCAACTGACTCTTAATCAGTAGGTTACAGGTTCGAGTCCTGTGCGGCTCACTTCTTAGGTGGTAGCACCCGAACACTGCATAGTGTTTGAATTGTTGCAGTATTGCACACCAGAGAGTCCGATCTTGCTTGGTTCCTTGTCCCTCACTTGACAAACGTCTAATTGTGTGCTATAAAGTTGCAATTTTCTGGAACAGGCTTGAACCTTAATAGCTATAGGTTTAAGTCAGGGCCAGATGAGCAGTGGGGAAGTGTCGGAACTGGCAGACGAGCATGACTTAGGATCATGTGCCTTCGGGCGTAGGAGTTCGAGTCTCCTCTTCCCCAGGACAGGGAGGTATATGGCATAATCGGCTCAGGTCAATGGCCTGACATGGATGTAAGCATAGAGAAGCGTAGCTTTTTGAATTTCTTGAGGAGGATAGAGCATGGCTGAAATGATGGAGGTTTTACAGAAGCGGCTGGAGTTTGCGTTCCTGGGCGGGCGCTTTTGGGTCTTTGCCGAGATCGGGGCTCTTATGGTGGTATTGACCTCCTTCTCTCCCTACTTCATACCATATAACATAACAGCCCTGGTGGTGTTGATCTGCGCCATCGCCTGGGACTTTTGGCGCAATGCCCCGAAGAGCGCCAGGTACGGCATGGCCCTTATCACCCTGGCTGCCTTCGTCTTCCTGCTCGTCAACACGCTACTGCTACAATACGCCGATATGGGATTTAGCCCTCCGGTGCCGCATGAGTATACAGACGGCGTAATCGCTGCTATAGGCCTGGCGGCCGCTGGTAATACCGCCGGCGCTCTGGGTGTGCTGGCAGGGGCGATACCCTATGGTGCAGTACCGATTTTGACGCTGGTATTTGGTGCCATTGGCTCACTGCTTTTCCTTGTCAGCGGTTTGATGGGGCTGATGGCTGCCCGCCGCGCCTAGTAAAGCATCCTAGTATGACCTTGACACAAAAGAGCCTTTCAGCAATGCTGGAAGGCTCTTTTATTTGGCCTTGCATTCTGTTCTTGCTGCCCTGAAGCGAGGGAACTTGAGAACAGCCCCGCCATATGCTAGTATGATTTTGCCATGAAACAGAGCCGCATCAGGAACTTCTGCATCATCGCCCACATCGATCACGGCAAGTCGACGCTGGCTGACCGCTTCCTCGAGCTTACATACACAGTCAGCCAGCGAGAGATGCGAGAGCAGTTCCTGGATCAGATGGATCTAGAGCGGGAGCGGGGTATCACCATTAAGGCTCGGGCGGTTAGGATGAGCTATCGTGCCTCCGACAGCGAGGAGTATCAGCTAAATCTGATCGATACCCCAGGGCATGTCGACTTCACCTACGAGGTCTCCCGCAGCCTGGCCGCCTGTGAGGGAGCGGTCTTGGTGGTCGATGCCGCCCAGGGGATCCAAGCGCAAACTCTTGCCAATGTACATATCGCCCTGGAGCACAACCTAGTGCTCATTCCCGTGGTTAATAAGATAGATTTGCCCAATGCCGAGCCGGAAAAGGTGGCCGAGGAGTTGGAGAGCGTCCTCGGCTTTCTTCGTAGCGAGGTTATCTTTGCTTCGGCTAAGGAGGGGATTGGAGCCAAGGACATACTCGAGGCCATTGTCCAGAGGATCCCTAAGCCCAAAGGGGAAGCTGGGGGACCACTACGAGCGCTTATCTTCGATTCGAAATATGATGCGTATAAGGGGGTGCTCACCTATCTGCGAGTAGTCGATGGGGCCATCAGCAAAGGGAGCCATTTCCAGTTAATGTCCTCGGGTAAATCTTTCGAAGCGCTGGAAGTCGGCATTTTCAAGCCTTGGCTAACGCCTATAGAAGGCCTTAGCGCCGGAGAGGTAGGCTATATCGCCACTGGGCTCAAAAGCGTGGCTGATTGTCGGGTGGGCGATACTATTACTTCAGAGGATAATCCGGCGGTGGAGCCCCTCCCCGGCTATCGCCCGGCCAAGCCTATGGTCTTCGCTGGGCTTTACCCGCTGCAGGCGGAGCGCTACTTTCTGCTTCGCGATTCCCTAGAAAAACTTAGGCTAAATGACGCTGCCCTTACCTACGAACCGGAAAGCAGTGCCGCCCTAGGATTCGGGTTCCGCTGCGGCTTCTTGGGCACACTGCATATGGACATCGTAAGGGAACGGCTGAATCGGGAATATGGGCTTGACATCCTGGCCACTGCCCCCAGTGTCGCCTACCAGATCATTACCAACGATGGCAGAACGCTCATTGTTGATAATCCCACCATGCTGCCGCCGATGGGCGAGATCGCTGAGATCAGAGAGCCCTGGACAGCGATCAGCATCATCACCCCCAGCAAGTATATTGGCACGGTCATGGAACTCTTGAGGGAGCGCAGAGGCGAGTACCAAGGGATGGAGTATCTTATGCGGGAAGCGCTCCAACCCCAGGAGCCGAGCTCCGATCTGCGAGTGCTTCTTAAATACGAGACCCCACTGGCCGAGATCATTATCGACTTCTATGACCAGCTCAAGTCGCGGACTCAGGGCTACGCCTCAATGGACTATACCGTCTCCTCCTACCGACCGGCTCGCCTGATAAAGCTGGAGATCATGCTCAATAACCAGCCTATCGATGTTCTATCCTTTATCGTCCCCGCCGATCAGGCCTATAGGCAGGGGAAGGCATTGGTGGAGAAGCTCAGAGGGCTCATTCCCAGGCAACTCTTCGATGTAGCCGTTCAAGCCGCTGTAGGGAACCGGGTCGTTGCCAGAGAGACCGTTAAGGCACTGCGCAAGGATGTAACCGCTAAGTGCTATGGGGGCGATATCACCCGGAAGCGCAAGCTGTGGGCCAAGCAGGCCGCGGGCAAAAAGCGGATGAAGCGGGTGGGCCGGGTGGAGATCCCCCCGGAGGCCTTCGTTGAAGTGCTCAAGCTCCCCCGACCCTAAAAGCCAGCGATTATTTGCTTCACATATTCTTTGAATTCGGCACCCATTTCGGGGTGCTTGAGGCCCAGGGCCACCGAAGCCTTTAACAGGCCCATCGGGTTGCCGGCATCATAATATGTCCCCTCAAACTCGTAGCCATATACTGCCTGCCGCTTAAGCAATAGCGCTAGGCCATCGGTGAGCTGGATCTCGCCCCCCTTGCCCGGCGGGGTGACACTGAGCGTTTCGAAGATCTCCGGGGTGAGGATATAGCGGCCTAATATCGCCAGGTCCGATGGTGCCCGCTCCGGGCCGGGCTTCTCCACCATATCCAGGACCTGATATACCCGGTTCTCTAGCGGTTTGGGCTTAACAATGCCGAATCTTCTCGTGCCCTCCGGCCCCACCCGGCAGAGGGCGATCACACTCCCCCGGTAACGGCGGTATACGTCAAGCATCTGGTTTATCACCGGCACTGGAGCATCGAAGATGTCATCGGGCAAAAAAACGGCAAAGGGTTCATCACCCACAATATCTCTGACGGTGAGGATGGCATGCCCCAGCCCAAGCTGCTTATCCTGCCTTATGTACCATATTTTGGCTATCCCGGCGATGCGGCGTACCTCTGCTAGCAGCCCCTCCTCCCCCTTTTGTTCCAATACAATTTCCAGTTCCAAGGACCGGCCGAAGTGCTCTTTGATGGTGCCCTTACCCGCAGAGGTTATAATGATTATCTGGTCGATGCCTGAGGCAGTGGCCTCCTCAACGACATACTGGATCAGCGGCCTATCCACCAAGGGTAGCATCTCCTTGGGGATGGCCTTGGTTTGCGGCAAGAACCGTGTCCCCCAGCCCGCCGCTGGGATAACCGCCTTGCTTATCTCCATCGTTTTTCTATTCTACAAGAAGCCTGAACCGCAGACAAGCTTTTCAGGCTTGACAATGAATCAGTAGTGGGATAGTAT
>CAYSLE010000021.1:0-14337 GCA_964431905.1 uncultured Dehalococcoidales bacterium
GGCTTTTCAGCGAAGAATGATAGAGGGGATCAACATGGCGCTGTCCAAGGGTATGGATTATCAGGCTGGCCTCCCCAGTGTTTTGGTCTCTATAGGGGAGCAGATCGGCCAGTGGCTGGGTAGTGCGCCCCTTTGGAGCTTCCGTTCTCGGCCTAGGGCTCTGTTTCGATTGGCTAAGGGGCGGGTGAAAAGCAAGCTGGCGGGGCGCCCCTTGCTCCCTAGGGACCTTTGGAAGCTAAAGGGGCTGGTCGCTGGCGGAACCGACGCCTCGATATTGAATGAGAAGATAAAGCACTATTGGGGCAGATATGCGCTGGAGACCTATGGCTCCGCCGAGGCCGGCATTCTCGCCATACAGACCTGGGACTATAAGGATATGATCCTCCTGCCGACTATTGCCTTTCTGGAATTCATCCCTGAGGAAGAACGCCAGAAAGCGAAGCAGGAATCCAGCTATCAACCGCGCACCTTGCTCCTCGATGGGCTGGAGGCGGGGAAGAGATATGAGGTGGTTATCACCAGCCTGCAGGGCGGCCCTTTTGTCCGGTATAGAATGAGCGATATAATCGAGGTGACGGGGCTGCGCAATGAGCGGCTAGATATAGACCTCCCCCAGATAACCTTCTACGCCCGCGACGATGGCATCATCGACATCGGAGGATTCACCCGCCTCACTGAGAAAATCATCGGGCGCGCCATCGAAGGGACAGGGCTTCCTTACAATGGGTGGACGGCGAGGAAGGAGATAGTGAACGATACACCCCTCCTTCATGTCTACCTTGAGCTGAGGGAGCAGAATAAACCCCCCTGGGAGGTCAGCTATGAGCTCCATCGCAGCTTGAGGAAGCTGGATTTCGACTATGCAGCCCTGGAGGATATGCTTCATGTCCAGCCACTGCGGGTAACCCTGTTACCGGTAGGGGCCTTTCGACGCTATATGATGGAGCGGGTGGCTGCCGGTGCCGACATGGCTCACCTGAAGCCGCCGCAGATAGGTGCCCCGGATGAGGTGATACAGATGCTGTTGCGAGCTGAGGAGGGGACGGCTCCTAATGAATCTTAGCTCACTGATCCCATTACTTGCCTGCTGTGGCCTGCTGGTGCTAATTGTGCTGGTGGCACGGCAGAGCATCACCACCAGGCTGAACCGGCTCTTCATATGGTACACCACCCTTCTTGCATTGTGGGGCCTTTGCGCCTTCATGATCTACAGCGATTTAGGGGTGTGGGATGTCGAATACTGGAACCGGCTGGTTCATATCCTTGGCGTGGTTGCCCCGGTGGCCTTCTTCCACTTTGTGTATGTCTTCCTGGGCAAACCTGAACCACGTCTATGGCTGGGGATCGGCTATGGATGCTGTGCTGTAATTGCCATTGTCGGTGGCCTGGGCTATACGGTAGACTATGCCTACTGGAGTGAGGGTGTCTATTACCTGAAGTTGGGGCCTGCTATCTATGGCATGATGCTCGTCACCGTGGGCTTCATTGCGGCATCTATCGTCAACCTCTTGCAGGGTTATCGGAGGACCAAGGATCCTTTTACTCGCAACCGGATAGTCTACCCCCTGGTGGGCGCCTCTATCGCCAGCATGTTCGGCCTCATCGCCTTCATGCTTAGCTTCTTGCCCGAATGGAAGTGGTGGCCGTTAGACCACCTAGGCAACCTTATCAACGCTGCCCTCCTCTGCTACGCTGTCCTTAGATACAGGCTCATCGATGTTAGCCTTATCCTGCGCAAGGCATTCCTCTACTCCGTGCTGATGATCTTTATCTTGGCCATTTTCCTCTCCACCGCCCTCCTTTTGCAATTAGCCTTTCGTGGTCAAAGTTTGTACGCGTTTGGAGTATCGGCGGTGATCACCGCGCTCATCCTTGCGCTTGTCTTCTATCGGATGTACGAGTTTACTCGGCGATTTGTCGATAGGCGGTTCTACCGGGAGGCCTATGACTATCGCCAGGCCCTGCTGCACGCTAGCCAGCGGGTGAGCGCCATGATCGACCTCAACGAGCTATCGCGATGGCTGGTGGGAAACCTCAAGGAGACCATGGGTGCGTCAAAAGCGGGCCTGTTTCTGCTCGATTCGGCAACACAGCGCTATGTCCCCAGGGTTCTAGAGGGGTATAACCAATCCTCAGTGTATAGTATTAGATTTAACAGTGACAACCCCGTAGTGAGACATCTCGCTCGAGAGAACGGCTGTTTGACCCAGGGGGAGATCGACCGCCTGCCCCACCTACGCAGCCTGTGGGAAGCGGAACGGGGACACTTGAAGCAACTGGAGGCTGCGGTAATTGTTCCGCTGAAGGTGAAGGGATATCTGATTGGCATGGTCACCCTCGGTCCTAAGCGCTCGGAACGGGTCTACACCTTGGATGATCTCGGACTCTTGCTCACGGTAGCTAGCCAGGCGGCGGTTGCTGTGGAGAACGCCCAACTCTTTGAGACCAGCCTGATGCGGGCGGAGAAACTGAGGGAATCGGAGGAGAAATACCGCGACCTGGTGAACGGTATCAATGATGCGTATATTGTATTGCGCGGCGATCGCATAGCGTTTGCCAACAACCGATGTGCTGAAGTCTTAGGTATGCCCCTGGAGCGGATAATCGGGCAACGCTTATTGAAATTTGTGGCCCCTGAGTCTCAAGAGCTGATGAAGCAACTATATGATAGAAGCATGAGCGGTGAGACTCACCTGGGGGATAATCTATATGAGATCTCTGTTCTCAACCGGGACGGCAGGGTAACGCCGGTAGAGGCCGTCTTCAGGGATATCGTCTTTGAGGGTAAATCCGCCATCTCGGCTATCATGAGGGACATCACCGAGCGAAAACGGGCGGAGAGCGAGCTGAGGAAGAGGAAGGATGAACTGGAGCGACGGACGAATCAGCTCCTTGCGCTGCAGAAGGTCACTGCATACATCCAGAGCAGCCTGGAGCTAAGGGAGGTGCTGCGCCAGGTCTCTGAGGCTGCGGTCGTCAACCTGGGATACGACCATTCCCTAATGCTTATAGTGGATCAAAGGCATGATGTTCATAGGGAAATGGTATTTTTCACCAAAGGGGGAAAAGGATTAGCCAGTGAGGTGCAGCGCGCCATGGGTGACCCAGGTTTAGGCGCAGGGTTGCCGGCGGTGAGAGGCCATAATCGCATTATCGACGAGACATTGGACGGCAAAACAACGATCTCACATAGCTTCTACGAGATCGGCAAGCCGTTCTTCAGCCGGGAACAGTGCGATGCTTTACAGGAGCTTTTGCGGGCGAAATCGATTGTAGTTGCGCCTGCCTTCGCCAAGGATCGGTATGTGGGCAGCATCGTGGCCTTTACTGAGAGGGAGGACATCCCGGAGGAAGAGCTGGAGCCACTGAAGGTCATTGCCAACCAGGCGGGGATCGCCATTGAAAAAGCCACCCTCTACCATCAGAGCGAGGAAAAGGCGCAGCAGATGGCGCTGCTCAGCGAGGTATCCAGGATCATTGGCTCCAGCCTGGATATCAGGGATGTATACGAGGAGTTTACCGCTGAGATTAGGAAGATAATCGGTTTTGACCGCGCCAGCATCGCTCTGGTAGAAGGGGATCAGCTCAGATTCTTCGCCGTTTCCTCCGATGTGGAGACAAAGCTTAGTGGCGGGGTCACCGTGCCCCTGGAGGATTCGGCTACAGCCTGTGTTATGAAGAACAAAAGGACCCACATTGAAACAGATTTCGCTCAGGAGGCGCAATTCCCTCTCAATGGCAAACAGCTTGAGAGCGGGCTGAGGTCGGCGATCCGCGTCCCCATCTTCTCCAAAGGGGAGGTGATTGGCACCTTCAATCTCAGCAGCCGCCACCCCAATGCCTACGGCGAGCGGGATAAGGAGATCCTGGAGCAGATAGCGGGGCAGCTGGGGGTGGCCGTGGAGAACTCCAGGCTATTTATCAAGATACGAGAGCGCGAAGTGGAGCTCAGTAAGGCCTACGAAGAGCTCAAGGCAGCACAGGATTTCATGGTTGAGTCGGAGAGGCTAAGGGCCTTGGGCGAGATGGCTGGGGGTGTGGCTCACGACTTCAACAACGTCCTGGCTATCATCCTTGGCCGAGCCCAATTGGCTTTAGAGGATACAAAGGATCCCAAGGTGAGGAGAGCACTAGAGATTATAGAGCAGACCTCTCTTGACGCCTCTAAGACGGTGCGCCGGCTCCAGGATTTCGCCAGGGTTAGGGTCGATCGAGATGTGGAAATAATCGATATGAACCAGGTGGTGCACAGTGCCTTGCAGATGGTGGAGTCACGCCGGCTGGAGCGTGAGCAAACGGCGAATGTGGTCATCGATATCAGCACCGAGCTTGGCAAGGTAGCCCCAGTTGAGGGGAACTCCGCGGAGCTAAATGAGGCGCTGGTGAACATCCTTTTCAATGCTATGGATGCCTTGCCTCAGGGAGGCAAGATCACGGTCAAGACTGTGTTGAAGAATGGCTGGGTGGTTCTTTCCGTCAGCGATACCGGTGTGGGCATCCCTGATGAGATAAAAGGAAAGATTTTCGATCCCTTCTTCACCACTAAAGGCCGGGATGGCCTCGGGATGGGGCTCAGTGTGACCTATGGTATTATCCGAAGGCATGGTGGAAACATCAACGTAGAAAGTAAGGTGGGTAAGGGGACCACCTTCTATATCAAGCTGCCTGTGGCCCGGGGCAAGCCAAAGGGGCCGCCCCTTGCCAAAGCCCCGCCCACTGTCAAGGAGGCAACGATACTTCTTATCGATGACGACCCCCAGGTAAGCGAGGTTCTTGCACTTATGCTTCGGCAGCTGGGGCACCAGGTAACCGGTTTTACCAATGCCAGGGAGGCTCTTGATGCTTTTGGAAAGGGCCATTTCAGGTTGGTGATCACTGACCTGGGGATGCCAGACCTATCGGGGCGTGATGTGGCTAAGGTGGTTAAAGCAATGAACCCAGAGACGCCGGTGGTTCTGATAACAGGTTGGGGGGTGCAGCTTGACCCGGCGGAATTGAAGGGAGCGGGGGTTGATGGCGTTATTGCCAAACCCTTCAGCAAAGAGGTTATTTCGGCAAAGCTAGCGGAATTGCTCGCTACCGCTGAGGAAACTCCCGGAGTAAGAAGGGAGGATTGGTAAGGATGAAAGCGGAGAGGATCTTGATTGTCGATGACGAGTTTATGGCCCGTGAGATGATGCAAGAGATCCTGGAACGGGCTGGGTACCAGGCGATGGCTGTGGGAAGTGGGCAGGATGCCCTCCGCTTGGCTCAGGAGCAGGATTTTGACCTACTCCTCGCCGATATCAAGATGCCTGAAATGGACGGCCTGGAGTTGGTTCAGAGATTTCGAGAGATAAAACCTGAGACCATCCCTATGTTGATCACTGGATATGCCAGTATCGAAACAGCACAGATGGCGGTGAGGGAGGGAGTCTACGATTATATCGTTAAGCCCTTTGAGCGGTCAGATCTTTGCGCTGCGGTGGCCAAGGCGTTGCAGCGGAAGATCGTCAGCGATGAGACATCCCGCCTTAAGGAGCTAATGGCACTCTATAATGTGAGCCAGTCCATGGTTACCAGTCCAGAACAGAGGGAGGTGCTGGACCTCATTATCAATGCTGCGTTACATCAGACCAAGTCTGAGGGCGGCGCTGTTCTTCTATTCGACTCATCGCGGCAGGGAGTGGTGATTGCGGCCGCAGTGGGGGCGTGGGAGCCTGCTACCAGGCTGGCCAATGTCATGTTGGAGCGGGGCATCGAGCAGTGGGTTGCCGCAATGGACGGTCCTGCTCTATATACCGATGTCCAGCAGCATCCCTTATGGGACCAAGTGCGGCCGCTCTATTTCGAGCAACCGTTCCTCGCTCCTACCTGCAACAGGGTGGAGATGTTGCTCCTTCCTATAAAGAGCGAGAAGGAGATATTCGGTGTCCTCAACATATATCGGGTGGGGCAGGCCAAGCTGTTGAGTAGGAGCGACCTCGAATTTCTCACCATCCTTGCCACTCAGGCTGGCCTATCGGTGAAGAGCCGCCAGCACTTCAGCGAGCTGGAAAAGGGCTGCGTTAGCGCTCTACGTTCCGTAGCCTCTTTTGTCGAGAGTAGAAGTCACTACACCAGAGGCCATATGGAGAGGGTCGCTCAGCTAAGCGAGCAGCTCGGGGCGAGGATTGGGCTCAGTGATGAGGACATAGATACACTGAAGCTGGCGGCAAGCCTTCACGATATCGGTCTCATCGGTGTCAGCGAGGCTATTCTGAATATGCCAGGCGAACTGGCCCCCCTAGAATGGGACATGGTGAGGCTGCACCCGATAATTGGGGATGAGATTCTTTCCCCGCTCAAGTTCCTTTCCCGAGTTCGCTTCATAGTAAGGCATCACCATGAACGCCAGGATGGCAGAGGCTACCCCGATGGCCTTGTTGGCGATGAAATATCGCCATCAGCCTGTGTATTGTCGGTCTGCGACTCGTATGATGCCATGACCTCGCCCCGTCCCTGGCGCCAGGCTTTTACCAAGGATGAAGCCATTGCCATGCTCCGGGAAGAAAAGGGCACAAAATTCGACCCTGAGATAGTGGATGCTTTCGTAGACATGGTGGGGGAATAGTGGCGCCTTTTCGCCTAGTGTCGCACCTCCGGTTTACCCCGCTGTCTTAACTCAGTTCTAATCCCCTTTCCCTGCTTCTTAGGTATATGGCTTCCCCTTCAACAGAGCGGTTATGTGCTATAATAACTAGCCACTACGAGGCTGTTTAAAAATGGAGGTCGAAATTCCCTTTGAGGACTTGGGGTAAGCAAACTGAGAGAAAAGCGGCTTTTGGTTTACGTTAATTCCTGCTAGCAGGAGTATAGCACTTTAATATGACAGTTCATAAACCCCATCCCCTGTGTCCCCTTCCCCTTGTCAAGGGGTAGGGGAGGGGGTGGAAAGAGAAGCTAGCGCCCCTCTTAAACGCCCTGCTACTTTGCCCTGAGGAGAGTGAAAGAGAGGCGGGGCAACGTCATTGCCAGGAGCGCTAGCGACGAAGCAATCCCCGCCGATGAGATTGCTTCGCCTTCGGCTGGCAATGACAGAGGCGGGATTTCGGCCTGCTTGCTCGTCTGTCATTGTTACGAAAATAAAGTTTCATCCGTTGGCCCTGAGCGTAGTCGAAGGGGGTGAGGGTCTTGGTGGTTGGGCGGAAAAGCCCGACATCTTAAACTCGAGGCTTTCCAAAATTAAACGGCCTCATTCTACGACGGGGGTGCCTTTATGGAGTTCCGGAAGGATGTGAGGGCTATGGAACTGCTAACACCTTCGCTTGAATTCCAAAGCGAGGTTGCGCTGGTGGAATATCGGGAGGACCCCTTGACCGGTTCCCAGAGCAGGATAAACGTTAAGAGAGCGGGGAGGGCAAGGCAGGCGCAGCGGGGCGAGGTGGACTTGAGCGAAATGATCGAGAGGACAAGGAGCGGCTGCTTCTTCTGCCCGGAGAATATCGAGAGGAGAACACCCAAATTCCCACCCAGGATTTGCCCCAATGGCAGGATAAGAAGAGGGGAATCCGTGGTCTTCCCCAATCTGTTCCCCTTTGCCGAATACCACGCCGTCGCAACGCTGACGCAGAGGCATTTTCTCGACCTCGACCAGTTCACCCCGGAAATGCTCGTGGATAACATCATGACCTCTAAAGAATATATAGCATCGGTTCACCGAAAGGTTAAAAGGGCGAGATATCCGATGTGGATCTGGAATCATATGCCGCCCAGCGCTGCCAGCGTAATCCACCCTCATGTTCAAATAGTGGTGGATCGGGCCCCGACTCCGGAGCTGGAAAGGCTTATCACAAGAAGCGAGGAATATTTCAGAAGGCATGGCAGAAATTTCTGGCAGGATTTGATCGATGAGGAAAAGAGGATTGGCCAGAGGTATATCGGTGAGAGCGATTCCCTGGCGGTTATCGCCAGCTACGCCCCGCGGGGGAACCGGGAGATCCAGATGATATTTAAGGGGGTGAGCAATTTAGCTGACCTCGATGAAAACCAGACCGGGGATTTCGCTTCTACCATTGTGAAGATATTGCGTTGCTATAACAAGATGGGTGTAAACTCCTTCAACCTGGTGACCTACTCAGCGCCGGTGGGCCAGAACCCGGATTACTTCTGGCTCAGCGCCCGCATGATCTCCAGACCGTTTTTCCAGCCTTTTTATACTGGCGATAGCGGTTTCATGGAGCGATTCTTCAATGTTTGGGTCATCGAGACCCTGCCCGAGGAACTCGCTAGCGAAATGAGGTCGGCTTTTTAATCCCAAAGGGGATTGATGACCAGACCGGCAGGGGTCTTAGGGTAGAAATAGGTGGATTTCTGGGGCATCCTGGCGCCTTCATCGGCCACTGCCAGCACGCTGGAGACCGGGGCCGGATTAAGCAGAAAGGCTAGCTGATATTCCCCGGAGTCAACCCCATTTACCGCTTCCAATTCGTCACGAGTGTATTTGAGATAGGTCTCCCCCATCTCCGGCCCATTTATGCCCAATATCTGGCGCAGAATCAGATGGTGAAGGATATATACATCGGAATCCCTTAACGCGCTTGGCTGGTCAGCGGGCCATTTCTCCCGTTTCAGCCTGAGCAGGCGTAGCTGCTTTCTATCAAGTCCGTAAAGGCCAAAGGTTGTCTGGTTCTGCCCCTGCCGCTTCAATATCTCAAGCCAGCTTCTCAAGGTCTCGTCCCTATTGGTTAGAGGAGCGAGTAGCTCTTTTTGGAAATAGCGGGCAGAGTCGGCCTCCAGTCCTTCCAATGTTTTTGCATTTAGCCCCCGCACCAGGCGGTGGGTGGGCAGCATGATGAGGTTTGGGTCCTCGGCGTCACTTAGGGCCATCATCACGAAATTGAAGGCCTCCCTCTCCGATGGCCGGGCCGAGCGCTGCTCCTGTTGGTAGGCTAATGCCGCCTGATAGCGGTTGTGCCCGTCGGCGATGTAGAGCACATTGTCGGTGAAGAACTGGCACACCCTGGCGATGGCCCTTTCCTCACTGATCACCCACATTGAATAGGTAAGGCCGTAGTTATCCACGGCGGTTAAGGCCGGCCTATTCATCGTATCTGGCAGCAGGGAGAGGATTCCCTGCCCATGATGGCGGTAGAGCCCCATTATAGGGCTCAGGTTGGCGCGGCAGGACTGGAGAAGGCGGATGCGGTCGGAGCTGGGCCCCTTCAGCGTCATCTCGTGGGGGCGAATCTGACCGCTGCTGAAGTCCTCCAGCCTTACCCTAGCGATTAGGCTAAACCGGCTCCTTTCCTCGCCTTGATAGAGGAAGCGGTGCTCCACCAAGTAGAAAGCGGGCCTCTCCTCCCGAATCAGAACACCGTCCTTGAGCCAATTTTCTAAGTTCAGGGCGGCCCTGGTATATTTGTCCTTTTGGGGTAAGTCCTCGGCCTGCTCCTCTCCGAACTCCAGCCGGATCACATTGTAGGGGCTCTTGCGATGGTAGAGAAGCTGCTCCTCAGCGGAGATGACATCATAAGGCGGGGTGATCACTGCTGAAAGATCGCCGATTTTCTTTAAATTGTAGCGAAGACCGCGAAAGGATTGGACATCGGCCACGCTGTCGCTCCTCCACTGACAGAGTATAACGATGCGACGAGCAAAGGTCAATGTGGGGAGATGGCATCCCTTATTTGCCGGACGAAGGCCCCGGCGGCCGCGGCTGGCTGAGCGCTCTTCTCCACAATATCGATGATTCGGCTGCCTACGATCACACCATCGGCCAGGGCGGCCACGCGGCGAGCTAGCTCCGGGGTGGCGATGCCGAAGCCAACGCACAGCGGCTTTGAGGTTATGTCCCTCACCCGGGTTATGAAGTCCTCTAAATCAGCGGGCAGGGCCTCGCGGACGCCGGTGACCCCCCTAAGCGATACCACATAGATGAAGCCGCGCGACCTAGCCGCGACCAGGTGTAGGCGTTTCTCGGTGGTAGTGGGGGCAACCAGGTAGATGAGGTCCAGCTCGTGTCCCTGGGTTAGCCCCTCAAGCTCCACCCCTTCTTCTGGGGGCAGGTCGGGGACAATCAGCCCATCAACCCCGGCCGCTTTGGAGTCGGCGCAGAAGGCCTCCAACCCATAGTGGAGCAATGGGTTATAGTAGCTCATGAACACCAGCGGGGCATCGACCCGTTGCCGCAGCTTGTGGGCAATCTCCAGACATAATCTCAGTGTGACCCCTTGCTCCAGCGCGTGGTGGCTTGCCCGTTGGATGGTGGTGCCATCGGCCAGGGGGTCGGAGAAGGGGATGCCCAGCTCGATCATATCGCACCCGTTCTGCACCAGGGCCGGCACCACCTCAAGCGTAGCTTCGATGCTGGGATAGCCCACAGTTAGATAAGCGATCAGGGCTTTATGCTGGGGCAGGGTGAAAATAGCATCGATGCGGTTCATAGGTGAACCCCCAGTGCCTGGGCCACGATGTTCAAGTCCTTATCGCCGCGGCCGCTGAGATTGACCAGGATGGTCTGCCCCTGGGATAGCTGGAAGGCGATCCTGGCGGCGTAGTAGATGGCATGGGCCGGCTCCAGGGCGGGGATGATGCCCTCCTTCTCCGAAAGGAGCTTGAAGCCCTCCAGCGCCTCGTCATCGGTAACGGCAACATAGCTTGCCCGCCCGCTCTCCTTGTAGTAGCTGTGCTCCGGGCCGACCCCCGGGTAGTCCAGCCCGGCCGAGATGCTGTGAGTCTCCCGTATCTGCCCCGCTTCGTCCTGAAGGACGTAGGATTTGGTGCCGTGAAGCACCCCGATGCTTCCCGCTGCCAAGCTGGCGCTGTGCTTACTGGTGTCGAGGCCGAGGCCGGCGGCTTCGACACCAATGAGCTTGACTTCTGGGTCTCCGGCTAGGGGGTGAAACAGGCCCATAGCGTTGCTGCCCCCGCCGACGCAGGCGATGGCATAATCGGGGAGGCGACCGGTGGCCTCAAGCATTTGCTGGCGCGCCTCCCTGCCAATGACCGACTGAAAATTGCGCACCATCATGGGATAGGGGTGGGGGCCGACGACACTGCCCAGGAGGTAGTAAGTGGAATCGACATTGGTCACCCAGTCGCGGATGGCCTCGTTGATGGCATCCTTAAGCGTCCGGCTCCCGCTTGCCACCGGCCGCACCTCGGCGCCGAGTAACCTCATGCGGAAGACATTGAGCGACTGGCGGCGAATATCCTCCTCACCCATGTAGACCACGCACTCCAGCCCGAGCATGGCGCAGACGGTGGCGGATGCTACGCCATGCTGGCCGGCCCCGGTCTCGGCCACGATTCGCCGCTTCCCCATGCGCTCAGCGAGCAGTCCCTGCCCCAGGGCGTTATTGATCTTGTGGGCCCCGGTATGGGCCAGGTCCTCCCTCTTGAGATAGATGCTGGCCCCGCCGCAGTGCTCGCTGAGCTTGGCGGCAAAATATAGGGGCGTTGGCCTGCCGGCGTAATCGCGGAGCAGGGCAGCAAGGCGCTGTTGAAAGCCGGCATCCTGTTGCGCCTCGCGGTAGGCCTTTTCCAGGGCTTCCAGGGCCGACATCAGGGTTTCGGGGACAAATCTGCCCCCGAACTGGCCGAAATGTCCCTGGGCATCCGGCAGTTGCTCCTTATTCCATCTCTTCATCTGCCTTCCTCACCGCTTGGATAAAGCTCTTGATCTTGGAGATGTCCTTTACTCCATCAGTTTCCACGCCGCTGGAGACATCCACGCCCCAGGGCCTGGCCCGCCTGATCGCCTGTGCCACATTCTCTGGAGAGAGGCCGCCGGCGATGATGACCGGGAATCTCTGTGCCACCCCCCTTGCCAGCGTCCAGTCGAAGGTCTGCCCGGTGCCACCGTAGCTTCCTTCAACGTGAGAGTCCAGGAGGTAGATCGAATCCTCCCCATACGCCTGGTAGCCGGTGGCTATTTGGGTCAAGAGCTCCTGGCTACTCTGCTGGCTTCGAACCCTGATGGCCTTAATAGTCGGCTTCTGGATGTCTTTCAAGTATTCCCCGGGCTCATCGCCGCTCAGTTGCACCCAATCCAGGCCGCAGTATTCGGCGATGCGGTTGACCGCATCGGCCGGAGTGTTGACGAAGACGCCAACCGCCAGCGGTTTTCGCTTTTTTATTGCTGCGATTATCTCCTTAGCCCGCTCTGCATCAACTTGCCGTTTGGAGGGGGCGAAGACCAGTCCAACGAAATCGGCTCCAGCCTCGGCTGCCGCCAGGGCCTGCGCAACCTCAGTGATGCCGCAGATCTTCACCTTGGTCATAGGAACTCCCTCACCTTTTTGGCTACATCTCCAGCGGTAACCAGCGCCTCACCGACGAGGATGGCATCCACCCCCCATTCCCGGAGCATCTGGACATGTCCCCCATTCCGAATGCCGCTTTCACTGACCACTATCCGATCGTGGGGCACCAGTGGGCGAAGCCGCCTGGTGGTGGAAAGGTCAACGGCAAAGGTCTTTAGGTCGCGATTGTTGATGCCGATGATCTGCGCCCCGCTTAAAAGAGCCCTTTCTAGCTCAGCCTGGTCATGAACCTCAACCAGGCACTTCATGCCAAGCTTGTGGCTCAACTGAAGTAGCTCCGCTAGCTGCTCATCGCTCAAAATGGCGACGATCAGGAGAAGGGCATCGGCGCCGTAGGCACGAGACTCATACACCTGATACGGGTCGAGGATGAAGTCCTTTCTAAGTATCGGTATTTTTCGCCTCTCCAACTCTTTGCTGATGGCGGAAAGGTGCTCCAGGCTGCCCTGAAAATATCGCTCCTCGGTCAGCACCGATATGGCGGCGGCGCCGCTCTGGGCGTAGGTCCGGGCCAGTTTCACCGGATCGAGATCGGGGCGGAGTAGCCCCTTTGATGGCGATGCCTTCTTGACCTCAGCGATGAGCCGTATATCGTCCCCCCGAAGCGCGGCGGCGAAATTTTTCGCACTTTTCGAGCCAAGTTTCTCTAGCTCAGAAAGGGATATATTCTGCTTTCGTATCGCTAGCTCCTCAGCCTTGGCCTTAACGATTTCGTCTAATATCATGCCTTTCCTCGAAAGCTCTGGCTGACCGCAATCAACTGCTCCAGCTTTTCCCGCGACCTTCCGCTGTCTATCGCCTCTCTGGCCAGCGCCCCTCCGTCTTGAAGGGTTTGCGCTCTGTTCCCGGCTACGAGCGCCGCTGCTGCGTTGAGAAGCACGATGTCGCGGTGAGGCCCCTTTTCTCCTTTCAGCACCCGGAGCAGTATATCGGCGTTCTGCTGAGGCGATCCGCCTCTAAGGTTTTCCACGCCTACCCGGGAGAAGCCAAGCTCCACCGGGTCTATGGAATAGCTTCTGATGGTGCCCTTGTCCAACTCGCAGACCGAGGTTCGCCCGCCCAGGGTGATCTCGTCTAGGCCATCCTCGCCATGCACCACTAGGGCGTGATGGCAGCCGAGCAGCTTCAGCACCTCGGCCATCTTCGCCGTCAGCGCTCTATCGGCTACCCCCAGCATCTGGGCGCTGGCGCCGGCGGGGTTGGTCAGGGGGCCGAGGATGTTGAACACGGTGCGAATGCCGATCTCGCGCCTGGGGGCTGAGGCGTATTTCATGGCCGGATGAAAGATGGGGGCGAACATGAAGCCCATGCCCACCTCGTCAATGCACCTTTCGACCTCCCTGGCACCGAGGTCGATCTTCACCCCCAATTGCTCCAGCACATCGGCGCTGCCGCAGCCGCTGGACATGCCGCGGTTGCCGTGCTTGGCTACCACAAGCCCGGCGCCAGCGACGACGAAGGCGACGGTGGTGGAGATATTGAAGGTATGTGAGCCATCGCCGCCGGTGCCGCAGGTATCCACCACCGGCCCGGATACCTTTACCGGCACCGCCTTGGCCCGCATCGCCCGAGCCATGCCGGCGATCTCCTCCACCGTCTCCCCCTTGAGCCGGAGGGCGGTGACGAAGGCGCCGAACTGGGCCGGGGTCGCCTCCCCGCTCATGATCTCCTCCATAACCGCAGCCGCCTGCTCCATAGTTAGCGACTGGCCCTGAACTAAGGCGTCGATAGCTTCACGGATCATTACTGCTTCACCTCGAGGTGTACGGGGATAGCTACTTGCATCCGACCGGGTGTTATGTCTTTGCTGGTAGCATCCCAACGTAATTCCAACGTCGAGTGCCATGGATTCCCCGAAACGTCCTCATAGTTAGCGACTACGAGTGTGAGAGGGCTAACAGGAATTCCGGGGTCATCTTCAACGCTCGGTTTCATTACCGAGAAATCATGCGTCTGAGGCTGGTCTCTAACTGAAAGAGAGGAAGGGTAGGGATAAGTCTGAAATTTGAATACGGGGTGTGAGATATGTAGCTCCACATTAATCGCTGTCCCA
>CAYSLE010000022.1:0-14123 GCA_964431905.1 uncultured Dehalococcoidales bacterium
CGCTATATCGCCTTGGCGATAAGATAGCGGAGAACATCCTGCGCCAGATTCAGGCCATGCGCACCAAGGAGAGGCGAATCCCCATCGGCCAGGCGTTGCCGGTGGTGGAGGAGATCATAGCTCAGCTTAAGGAGCTGCCCGGGCTCAAGAATCTGACCCCAGCGGGGAGCCTGCGCCGCTTTCGCGAGACCGTTGGCGACATCGACCTCATGGGCACCGCCGATGACCGGGAAAGCGCTCTCAATGCCTTCGTTAAGCTACCCCAGGTTAAAGAGGTGCTGGCAAAAGGTAGCACCAAGGCCAGCGTGCTCGTCCCTGGCGACCTCCAGGTCGACCTCAGATTGGTGGAGCACGACAGTTTTGGCTCCCTGCTTCAATACTTCACCGGCTCAAAGCAACACAATATCACCCTCAGAGAGCGGGGGCACCGCCAGAAACTCAAGCTCAGCGAATACGGCATCACCGACCTTGAGACCGGGGTCACCGAGAAGTTCACCACCGAAGAGGCCTTCTATGACAGGCTTGGGCTCCAATTCATCCCTCCGGAGCTCAGGGAGGGGCAGTGGGAGGTGGAGAGAGCAGAGCAGAAGGCCATCCCCCAGCTCATCGAGACTGGCGATATTAAGGGAGACCTCCATGTGCACACCGATTGGAGTGACGGCCACGATTCCATCGAGGCGATGGCCCTTGCCGCTAAAGAGCGGGGCTATGAGTATATCGCTATCACCGATCACTCAGCGGGAAGGGGTGCGGCCCACGGGTTGAACCAGGAGCGCCTGCGAAGCCAGATGGCCGAAATCAGGAGGCTTAATGAGCAGATGGAGGGCTTCCGCATCCTCGCCGGAGTGGAGGTGGACATTCGCGCCGACGGCGCTCTCGACCTTCCTGAAGACCTGCTTGCCGAGCTGGACATAGTGGTCGCTGCGGTGCACTCGGCGATGAACCAGGAACAAGCCAAAATGACGGAGAGGATACTCCGCGCTATGCGCAGCCCCCATGTGGATGTGCTGGCCCATCCCACCTGCCGGCTCCTGGGGGAGCGTGAACCGATCATGGTTGATCTTGAGTCTATCTTTCGCGCCGCTGTGGATACTGACACCGCTTTAGAGATAAACGCCATGCCCAGCCGCCTCGACCTCAAGGATATTCATGCCTTTCGAGCCAGGGAACTGGGAATAAAGCTTATCATCGCCACCGATGCCCATAGCATCTCCCATCTCGACCTGATTCGGTTTGGGGTCGGCATGGCCCGCCGCGGCTGGTGCCAGGCAGGACACGCACTGAACACCAGGCCCCTGGAGGAGGTGGAGGCCTTTCTAAGACACAGCTAGCGAGGACGGGATGGACAAACAGCTACAACTCTTTAACACAAACGAAATATCGAGCGACAGCGAGG
Organism: uncultured Dehalococcoidales bacterium; assembly: GCA_964431905.1. Classification (GTDB taxonomy): domain Bacteria; phylum Chloroflexota; class Dehalococcoidia; order E44-bin15; family E44-bin15; genus CAYSLE01. Next base: position 1,397 of record CAYSLE010000022.1, read on the forward strand.
CGATTCGGCACTTGAGACAGGCCATCGCTCAGGGAAAACACTGGTATATCGCCCTCCTTGAGGCTGTGCGACTGTGGGCTACGCCGGAGGAAACCTATAATGGACGCATCTATCGCTATCTCATCGCCAATGAGGCCTTCGATTGGTTGCTCCTTGCCGAGCGCCTCTTGGAGGAGGTTCACCCACTTATCCCAGAGAAAGAAGCCATCGATCTCCTTTTCTCTGGCAAAGCCCCCGTTGAGCTGAGTAAGGAGGAGTTTCGTCGCCTCATCGGCGAGGTCAAATACTGTGCTCATCTGAACTATTTCTACGGTGTCACTGTGGAGGGGGCGCTATCCCTTGCCGTGGAAGAGGAGACACGTAAGGAGCAACGAGCGCGCGCCTTCAATGAGAACAACAGCCTCAGCGACGAGGTCTATCAACGCATCTATGGCGCCCCAATGGACACGCTGCTCAGGAGCTTCAGAAAGGAGAAGGGCTATACTCAGCGCAATTCCATGGAGCTTAGTGAGCTAAAGGAGTTCACCTACTGGCTCTTCAAGTATCGGCTGAAGGAGTGCGATAAGGCGCGCGTTGCCAGCGATACCAAAAAGGCGCTCAGGGAGCTTGAGCGCCAGTGGGGTTTGGCACAGCGCAGAAAAGGCTCCAAATGAGTCTATCTAGGCTTATAGGCCTTCACCGTAAGGCTGGCTATGCTACCCTTGGCGGATGTTGCGCCCTCACAACAGGTTGCCTCACCACAGGCCTGTGGTTCGACACCACCGACCTTCAAATCGACGAAACCGGCAGCGCAAATCTTTTGCAGATATTCATCTTCATCCAGAGCACCAGCCACACAGCCAGCCCATAGCTCCAGGCTTTCGCGGATCTCGGCAGGTAGCTCGCCGTGGGTGACGATGTCCGAGATACAGAGCCTTCCCCCTGGCTTGAGCACCCGAAAAACCTCCCTGAAGACAGAATCCTTATCCGGCGAGAGGTTTACCACGCAGTTGGAGATGACCACATCTACCGACTCGCTTTCGACAGGCATGCGCTCCATCTCCCCCAAGCGGAACTCGACGTTATCCAATGAGAGTCTTTTGGCGTTTGCCCTCGCCAGCCGGACCATATCTGGGGTCATATCCAGTCCGATAACCCTTCCCCCAAGGCCAACCCTCTGTGCCGCCAGAAAGCAATCGAGGCCTCCCCCGCTCCCCAGGTCGAGAACCACCTCGCCTCTCTTCAGCTCCGACAGGGCTACCGGATTGCCGCAGCCCAGCGAGGGTATGTTGGCCGATATGGATTCCAGTTCCTCTGGGGAATACAGCCCCGGGGCGTGATTTAGTTCAGCGGAGCCAGGGCTACAACAACTTGGAACCTCGGCACTCTGCGGTGCACAGCAGGAAGAGGGCTGCTGCCTTGCTATCTCAGCATAACGCTCACGGACGAATCTCTTGATATCATCGGCATCCTTTGCTTCCATTCAACTTCTCCACTTCTAAGATGTGCTTCCCTCTACATTATACCCCGATTCGGACTAGGTATGCCAGGGATCTACCTGTGGCCAGAATAGGTGCATTTAAGATTTGCTTAACTTAGCGCTGACAAGCCGATTGAGACTGACTCTAGATTCTGCGGCTTGGATTGCGAGGCTGCGGTGTACGTCAGGAGGTACACGAACCATAAATTTACCCGTGTAATGCTTTGTGGCGAGCGGTTCGGGTACGGGTTCGTTGTTTGTCTGCAAATCGTCAACAACATCTGCGACCACTTTACGAATTCCTTGTAATGCTGCTCCATAGGATTTAGCAAGCCAGCTTAGACTAGGAAATTCCGCACATAAACCCACGTATTCTTCATCTTCCTCTGACCAAGTAACACGATAGGTGTACTGATCATTTGCCAGTGCCACGTTCTGCCTCCAATCTTTCAATGGCTTTTATTACCTGTCTAACTTGGTATGCCTTTGCTTTACCCTTATCGTTTTGGATATTTATTCTAGGATCGCCCTTCCACGGTGTTTTATATATATAATGACTGCCTTTCTGGCGGGCTTCCCCAAAATAATAGTCACAGACTTTACAAAGGTCAGCAAATCTAACGCCTTTTGGGTTCCTGATTATTTGTTTGACTAATGCTTGTATGGAACCCATCTTCTTTTCTTGCTTATATAGTATCATTATTGATACCATTTGTCAAGAGGTGTAATAGGTTTTTAGTCATATTATACCATTCAAACAAAAACCCAAATTGACCCACTACCACCCCGTTAAGCCTGCTAGCCAAGCTCGGCAAGCCTCTCTCTCAGCCTCTTGAGCCTGTCCCTTTGCCCGGCAAGCCGCTCCCGCTCCCTCTGCACCACCTCGGGCTTGGCCTTGGCCACGAAATCTTCGTCCTTCAGCCTGGCCTCCAATCGGGCGATATCTACCTCGGCTTTCTCTATCTCCCTCTCAATGCGCTGTCTTTCGGCTTCAAGGTCGACCATGCCTGCCATAGGTAAAATGACCTCCGCACCCGGCAGCACCAGGGTCTTGGCCTTGTCCGGCCTGGCATCTTCCTCGCCGATGATGGTGAGCGGCCTTACCCGGGCCAGGGTCTGGATGGCTTGTGCCTGGGACTCGATAGCGGGCCTTGCCCCCTCCACAGCAACCAGCGCCTCAATCCATTTGGAAGGCTCTACCCTGAGCTCAGCGCGTGTGTTTCTGATAGCCCGGATAATATCGATAACCAGCGTCATCCCCTTCTCCGCCTCAGTGTCTATCGTCTTTTCATCAGCAGTTGGGTAGGGGGAGACCATAATAGATGCCGCCCATTGCCCCTTGAGACGCCCCTTCAGGCTCTGCCATATCTCTTCGGTGATGAAGGGCATGAAGGGGTGGAGCAGCCGCAGAGAGGTCTCAAGGACATGGGCCAGAACCGGCATAGGGGAGGGGGAGCGTTGAAGGCGGAGCTTGGCCATCTCGATATACCAGTCGCAGAACTCGCCCCAGAGGAAGTCGTGGAGCTGCCTCTCCGCCTCGCCAAACTGAAAATCCTCCATCAGGCTCCCGACGCTTGCCATCACCCGGTTAAGGCGGCTCAAAATCCAGCGGTCGTCTAACGGCAGATCGGCTTTTTCAATCCGGCCAACCCTCCCCTCGATATTCCCGATGACAAATCGGGCGGCATTCCACAGCTTATTGGCGAAGTTGCGACTGGCCTCCAGCTTGTCGCTGCTCAGCCTGATATCGTTCCCCGGCGAGGTGCCAGTGGTTAAGGCGAAGCGGAGAGCATCAGTGCCATAGCTTTCGATGGCATCCAAGGGATTGATGACATTGCCCTTGACCTTGCTCATCTTCTCCCCCTTCTCATCGCGCACCAAGCCGTGAAGATAGACGGTGTGGAAGGGGATCTCCCCCATATTCTCCAGGCCCATCATGATCATCCTCGCCACCCAGAAGAAGAGGATGTCATATGCGGTTTCCATCACCGAGGTGGGATAGAAGTACTGCAAGTCCTGGGTCTGCTCCGGCCAGCCCAAGGTGGAGTGAGGCCAAAGCGCCGAGCTGAACCAGGTATCGAGGAGATCGGGGTCTTGAGTGATTTCTTTTGACCTACAATGGGCGCATTCTCTGGGCTCATCGATAGCCACAGTGAGTCTATCGCACTCACTGCAATACCACACCGGTATCCTGTGCCCCCACCACAGTTGGCGGCTGATGCACCAATCGCGTATATTCTCCATCCAGTTGAGATAGACCTTGGTGAAGCGCTCCGGGATTACCCTTATCCTGCCATCGACAACGGCATCGATGGCAGGCAGGGCCAGCGGGGCGATCTTGACAAACCATTGTTTGCTGGCCCAGGGCTCAACCGCAGTGTTACAGCGGCAGCAATGCCCCACCGAGTGAAGGTGAGGCTCAACCTTCAGCAGAAGCCCCTCCCTCTTTAAGTCAGCAAGGATTGCCTCGCGGCAGGCGAAGCGGTCAAGCCCTTTATAAGGGCCGGCGTTTTCGTTCATCGTCCCATCGGGGTTTAATATATTCACTAAAGGTAGGCCATGCCGCTGCCCCACCTCAAAGTCCACAGGGTCATGGGCCGGGGTCACCTTCACCGCCCCGGTGCCGAAGGCCAAGTCGACGGCGTCATCAGCGATAATGGGGATTACTCGCCAGATAGCAGGCAGGATTACTTTCCTGCCCACAATGCCCTTGTAGCGGCCGTTTTCTGGGTTCACCGCCACCGCTGTATCACCGAGGATGGTCTCGGGACGGGTGGTGGCTACGGTGATATAGGCATCTTCGTCGGCAAGTTTGTAACGAACATAATAGAGCTGCCCTGAGGTCTCCTCATGCTCCACTTCGAGGTCGGAGAGGGCGGTGGTGCAGCGGGGGCACCAATTGATGATGCGCTCTCCCCTGTAGATCAGGCCCTTCTCATAGAGGCGGACGAAGGTGGTGCGCACCGCCCTTGACGGGCCTTCATCCATAGTGAAGCGCTCCCGACTCCAGTCGCAGGAGATACCCAGCCTCTTGTGCTGCTCAGCAATAGCGCCACGGTATTTCGCCATCCACTGCCACATCCGCTCCAGGAACCTCTCACGCCCCAGGTCATGCCTTGACCGGCCTTCCTTAGCCAGCGTCTGCTCCACCACAACCTGAGCGGCGATGCCAGCGTGGTCGATTCCGGGGAGCCAAAGGGTGGGCTCACCCTTCATCCGGTGCCAGCGAACCATGATGTCTTCCAGGGTTGCGGTCAGGGCATGCCCCAGGTGAAGCTCCCCGGTGACATTGGGCGGCGGCATGATGATGACAAAGGGTTTCTTTTTCGGGTCGATCTTGGGGGTGAAATAGCCCTTTTCCAGCCAGAACCGGTACCACTTGGTCTCTACCTTTTTGGGGTCATAGGCTTTGGGTATCTCAGCCAGTTTTTGAGTCATTTCTTCGCGTTGTTCTTAGGATTTCGTATCTATCTTGTCCAAAAGAGGCTTGAAAGCTTCGTAGAATCTTACCATGGTGTCAACAGCCCACTGTTTAAGCTCTTCTGTTAATTGTATTGGTTCTCTCAGCGTATACACGCGAGCCCACTTTCTTCTCCAGAACTCGAAAGCAAGCGACTCGCCTATTTTCTTTTCAAGCTCAGCGCTATTTGCTCTTAATTCCCTTAAAAGGCGAGAATTTTCCTCACGGCTTGCCCTCTGTAGATGTAATTCAACCCCTAGCCCTTCGTCCCCCCAAAAAAGCCATTCTGTATGTATATCTCGATGCCCTGCTATTGGTATGTAACAAAAGTCTCTAAATGCTTTACTAGGCTTGAATTCTGGTTTGTTCTCGGCGAATCGTTTTCGCAGTTCCTCAAGAAACTCTATTTTGGGGTCTTTAGATGGCCTTGCCTGCAAAGACTCGAATAGATGGGCGTGTTGCGAGATTCCGGTACCTTCCCTAACAAAGGTGCGAAATTCTATGACTTCCGTTTCCAGCTTTAATCCCTCAACAGCTTCTTCCAATTCCTCAGTGTCTTGGTCAATAACCACAGCGAGTTTAGCAGGCTTAGAGACTAGGTCAGATAGTAACTTGAATATTTCTGTTGAGCCTATTTTGCTCTGGATTCTCCGCTTTAGAGCTTCGTCTTTAGTTATTTCTGCGTAGAGCGCATCTACTATCTCCCTTTGACTGGGGTGGTTCTTGATCCCAAGAATAAACTTGCCCATCTGGGGCACTATATGCCTATATACGGGGTGCGACGATAATTCAATCTCCACGATGTACCATATAGGTATATCAGCCAGGATGACGGCGTATCCATCGGGTATCGAGCCAATACTAGCTTTCGATTTTATCTTTTGCTTGATATCAAAATAGATGGAGTCTTCGCCAAAGATATCTTTGGCATGCTCTTTAACCATGTCTTCTAAAGCTTCTTCTTTTTTGGGTGTCCTCAATGTATAGCAAACGCCGTCTATAAGCAGTTCCATAAATATAATCCCCTCAATGGAACTTCACTTCTTAGCCGTCTTTTTAGGCAGCAACGCCACCACACGATCCAAGACCCGATGGGCGACCTCTGCCTTAGAAAGGAGCGGCAGGCTCTCTACCCCACCGGAGCGGTCGATAATAACCACTCGGTTGGTGTCAACGGCAAAGCCGCTATCGGTGGCGGTGATATCGTTGGCCACAATGAGGTCCAGGTTTTTCCTCTTCAGCTTACCCGTGGCGTTCTCCACCAGGTTTTCGCTCTCGGCGGCAAAGCCAACCCTGATGAAATCCCCCTTCACCTCACTGATGATGTCTGGATTCTCCACCAGCTCCAGGGTGAGCGCTCCCTTGCCCTTCTTTATCTTCCTAGAGGCAACGGTTGCCGGGCGATAGTCAGCGGGGGCAGCAGCCATAAGCAGCGCATCGGCCTTGGCCACAGCCCTGGCAATAGCGTCTCGCATCTGGACGGTGGTTTGAACTCGAACCACCTCTACACCTACAGGCGAATTAAGAGTTGTCGGGCCACTCACCAGGACCACCTCAGCGCCACGGTCGCGGGCGGCCTCGGCCAGGGCATAGCCCATCTTCCCCGAGGAGCGATTGCCGATATGGCGCACTGGATCGAGAGGCTCTTGAGTCCCCCCGGCGCTGACCACAATACGCCTCCCCGCCAGATCGCCCCCTTTTCCCAACACCTGATGGATGGTGCCTAGGATGTCACCGACTTCAGAGAAGCGTCCCAATCCCCAGGCCCCAGACGCTAAACGACCATAGGCTGGCCCGACAAAGGTGAAACTCCTCGCCTTCAGCCGCGCGATGTTCTCCTGGGTAATCTGGTTCTCATACATATTCACATTCATCGCCGGGGCGATAATGACCGGCGCTTTAGTGGCGAGGACAGTGCAGCAAAGGATGTCGTCGGCGATGCCTGCCGCCAGCTTGGCAATGATATTGGCTGTAGCCGGAGCAATGACCACCACATCCGCCCGTTCCGCCAGGGCGACATGCTCGATGCTGAACTCAGAGGCGAGGTCGAACATCTCAGTGACCACCGGCCGTTGGGTGATGCTGCGGAAGGTCAGTGGGGTGACGAACTCCTGAGCCGACCAGGTCATTACCACATCGACCTTCGCCCCCTCCTGAGTGAGCTTGCTGGCAAGCTCCACCGCCTTATAGGCAGCTATGCTGCCGGTGACACCCAGAACTATCGTCTTATCCCGGACCATCTCTCCCCCCTATCTATTCATTTCATGGATCAACCGTAACCCGATGAGAGTTAGCTGCGGGTTCACTGTATCGACTACCGTGGTCTCCTTGGCGATCACCCTGGACAAACCGCCGGTAGCCACCACCCGCGCCTTACCTCCCAGCTCGCGCTGAATGCGAGCCACCAGGCTCTCGATAAGCCCTACATAGCCGAACATGATCCCCGACTGCATTGCTGCTATTGTATTCCGGCCAATGGCGTGTTCCGGCGGTATCAGCTCTATTCTCGGCAGCTTCGACGCTCGTAGGAAAAGGGCCTCAGCCGCGATACCGATCCCCGGTGCTATGGCACCACCGAGGTAATCGCCCTCCTTAGAGATGGCGTCAAGCGTGGTGGCGGTGCCAAAATCGATGACGATAAGGGGACCACCATAGAGTCGGTGCCCCGCCACCGCATTTACCACCCGGTCAGCGCCAACCTCGCGTGGGTTATCCAGACAGATGCGGACTCCAGTCCTCACCCCAGGGCCGACAACAAGGGGTGCAGTGCCAAGATAACGCTGACTCAAATCCTCGAAAATGGGCTCCAGCGGCGGCACAACACAAGCGATGGCGGCATGATCGATGTCAGAGAGAGCGAGCCCCTCTCTGGACAGCAGGCTGGAAAGCAGCACCGCATACTCATCCGCTGTCTTATTCAGGTCGGTGGCAACATTCCAAGTGGCACGTAGAGTCTCCCCTTCAAAGACACCGAGACCAATGTTTGTGTTCCCTATATCGACGGCCAGCAACATCTTGCTCACCCTCCCTTTACCTGCTTAATCGCCCTGGGCAGCGCCGGCAGCAGGTCGCTGGCAACCATGCCGGCATCGCCAAGCTCAGCCCTGACTATTTCCCCAGCCATCCCGTGGAGGTAGACGCCACAGCAGGCAGCGGCGAAAGGCGAAAGCCCCTGAGCCACCAGCCCAGCGATGGCCCCGGCAAGCACGTCACCGGTGCCGGCGGAGGCCAGACCGGGGTTGGCCACCGGGCTAATCTTGGCCTCACCATCAGGCGATACCACCACAGTATGAGCCCCTTTGAGCACCACCGTCTTCCCCCAAAGGGCAGCCCTCTCCCGTGCCACTCTCAGCCGCTCCCGCCCCACCTCCTCCATGGCAATCCCGGTAAGTCGAGCCATTTCCCCGGGATGGGGAGTAAGTATAGCATCTTGACCCAGCTTTTGCCACCACCCAGGGGTCTGAGCCAAGGTGTTGAGAACATCGGCATCGAGAACAAGCTTTGGCGAAAGGGAAGGTGGCATCTCCAGCAGTGATTTTCGGACAAAGTCCACCACTGAGGGATGCTGGCTCAATCCACACCCCATAAGCAGGACATCGTAGCCAGCGAGCCATTGGTGGAGGAGCTTGGCTGCACCGCTATCGATGAACCCGGGCTCAGCCTCAGGCAATGGTGCATAGGTAACCTCAGTTAGCTTTGATGCCAGGATGGGCTGGAGGCTACGGGCTACCGCCAGAGTCACCAGTCCGGCGCCGACACGCATCGCCGCCTCACAGGCAAGATAGGCCGCCCCGATGTAGTGCAGCGAGCCAGCACAAACAAGCACATGGCCGAAGGTACCCTTGTGGGCGCCTATGGGTCGCTGGGGCAACATAGCCTTCACCTGCTCGGCGGTCATAAGCTCGGTGGCAATATCCTGGCCCAGATGGGGCGGGATGCCGATATCAGCAATGTAAAGCTGGCCCACCAGGTCCCGACCGGGGAACGAGAACAGTCCCAGCTTCGGGTAGCCCAGAGTAATCGTCAGATCGGCAGCAACACATGACGGATCAGCGGCGCCGGTATCAGCGTCCAGCCCTGAGGGCAGATCCAGAGCGATGAGCTTAAGCCCAGGCCGTGCCGCTTTCGCCTCTTGCACCCGAGCCAGAACATCCTTGTAGATGCCCTCTATAGGTCGCAGCTTCCCAGTGCCGAAAAGGGCATCGATGACCACATCGCTGGAGGAGAGCATGCTGTCCAGTTTGAGCAGGCCCTGACCTTTACTCGCTAGTATGCAGGGGATGCCTCTCTCCCTCACTATTCTGTAGTTTGGGTCGTTGTCGCCCCTCTTAGCGCAAAGACAGACATGCACCGTGGCCCCCCAGTCGTGGAGGTGGCGAGCGGCGACCAACCCGTCGCCGCCGTTATTGCCCGGCCCGATCAAGATGAGCATCTTCTGTAACGTCGTATTGCCGAGCCACTCTTTTACCTTCTGAGCGGTAGCAAGCCCGGCATTCTCCATGAGCACCGATGATGGAAGACCGATCTGGGCAGCGCGACGCTCCAGCTCTTTCATCTCATCTACGGTTACGACCTTCATATGGGCACCTTAGCATGGTAGAGAATAGACAAAGGGAATACAATCGAATATAATAATCCCCACTATACAGGAGGTCAACACCTTATGAGCGCAACAAGCGCGGAACCTAAAAGCCAGTCAGCCCCAAATGTTCTCTACGAAGTTGCCATGAACCGCCTTCAGGCACAAATGGAACAAATTGATGCTATCGATGCTAAATTAGGCACTATCTTAGGTTTTGCGAGCGCAATTTTGGCCATTTTTGCGGGATTCATGGCTTTAGGCAATCTAGAGCGACCCCTTTTCGCATTGGTACTTTTCGGGCTAGCGTTTCTTGCATATCTTGCCTTGGTCATCGTTACCATTTATGGCTACAGGCTCATCGAGTGGCACTTCAGGCCAGATCTTAATACGCTTCAAGAACACTGTCGATCTTTTGACGAAGCAGTGATGAAAACGTGGGTAGCAGATGAGTGCATCCGCTCTATCAATGATAATCGTGACAACATTGCTTATAAGGCAAGCTCCGCGAATAGAGCAGTATACCTGCTAGCTCTCGAAGTTATCCTTCTAGCATTAACCTTTCTGCTACCCCTCTTGCTAAACTAATCCCTATCCCTTCACCGGCCCTTTTTGATCATCACGTCTGGCCCTGGTGGCGGGCTCGATGGCGAGTCGGGTGTCGGCTTAGGCTGCTCCGGGGATGGTTTTCCCTGTTTCTGACCTTCCATCTATCGGCTCCTAGTTTGATTCTTGTTCTACTTCGTCTTAAGTATAACAAACCATCTCGGTAATTAAAAGTCTAGTCTCGACTCCTCCCTACTACTGAAGCGATGGCATACTCTTTGGAGTGGGAGAGGCTGATGCCCAATTCCCTCATACCCAGCTCCTCGGCCATCTTTTTGGCTCCGCCATAAAGATGGAGCAGGGGCTTACCATCCGAGTTTGCCAGCACCTCGATCTCGCGCCAGCCGACTCCTTTGACTCCAGTTCCCAGAGCCTTCATCACTGCCTCTTTAGCAGCAAAGCGCGCTGCCAGCGCCGGGGCACGGTTTTTACAGATACCCAGTTCCGCCTCGGTATAGACCCGCTTGAGGAAGCGCTCACCCCAGCGTGTGGCAACCCTTTCAATCCGACCTATTTCTATTATGTCCACACCGACGCAGTGCATGAAGCCTTCACCCCCATGCCGGGGATTACGTAGCCATAGTATACCACATACCCAGCCCGCATAGAACACGCCCCGATTGAAAAAGTTTTCTCTTCAGTGTATATTTCCTCCGAGGAGGACAACAAGCATGAAAAGCGAGTCGTTGGCGCTTCTGGTCAAGCCTATACTGGAATCCTTTCTCAAACCGTGGTTCGAGTCGCTTGAGGATCCGCCGAGGGCGCAGCAAACCACCCTGATGAGGCTGGTTCAAGGATACCAGCAAACCCGATACGGAGCGGAGCGAAAGGCGGATAAGGTCTCCACCGTTGAGGAATTTCGCAGCTCCTTCCCTGTAGTTACCTATCAACATCTAAAGCCCCATATCGACAGTGTGATGAGCGGCGATTTCCAGGCAATGCTCACCGAGCCACCCATAGAGTGGGCCATGACCAGGGGCACCACCGGTCAATCCAAATACATCCCCCTCACTGAAACCGACCTGAATCAGAGGGTGGCCTGCGGTGCCCGGGCGTTTATGAATTACGTATATCGCACCGAAAGGTATGATATTCTGGAGAGGTGGGATCTGAACCTCAACTTTCCATCGGTGGCCGGGTCAATGATGATGGCGGGAAAGGAAATCACCTACGGGTATAGCTCCGGTATCTATGCCCGGCATAACGCAAAGAGGGCCAATATCAAGATAGTGCCTACGCAGGAGGAGATCGATGCCTTAGGCGGAGGGATAACCGCGGGGGATTGGGAGCGGCGCTTTGAGCTGGCCTATAATGAGGGCAAAGACAGGGATGTGGTCGCAGCCATCGGGGTTACCCAAACTATGCTCCAATTCGCTAGCTATTTGAAGAGAAAACATCGGGTTTACCCCAAGGACCTATGGGATATCGACCTCCTGATCTGCACCAGCATCGCCGGCATCCAAACCAAGTATAAGCCAGCGCTAAGGGCAGTCTACGGCGATGCCGCCATCGTTGAGATGTACGGGGCTACTGAGGGGATGTATGCCCAGCAGCTTGACCAAAAGCCGTATCTTGTGCCCAACTACGACACCTATTTCTTCGAGGTCCAGATTGGAGGAGGAGTCAAAATGCTCAACGAGCTACGGCGAGGTGAATACGGTAGTGTGATCGTCTCCTCCTGCTTAGTTCCCCGCTACCGGATCGGCGATGTCATCCGATGCATGGAGCAGGGCTACTTCCGCGTCATCGGCAGGGAGAGGCGCTTTGCCCTTTTGAGACACCTTCTTGACACCGCTTTTCGATAGCCTTCAATCACGCGGCCTTATCGCCCGTTGTATGCCATAGCCCAATATCGCCACGCCAACGACGACGATAACCACGGCCCACCATTCCTCGAGGCCAGCGATGTGACCAGCGCCAATGGAAACAAGGATCAAGCCGATGAGCACCCGGACAAACATCGGCCTCCTATAGGCTGGCATCGCATAGCGAACGAAGGCTTCAATGAGGAAAACCGCCCCTATGGCAAGAAGAAGAAATGCCCACCATTCGCCCCAGACGATGACACCCAGCGATGCAAGGAGGAGAAACACGCCAATAAGGCCTATGAACAGGCCAAAGAAGATGGCAGAGAGCGGGTCGCGACGCCACTTCTCATCTTTCTCATCCTTCTCATCCTTTTCACCGCGCTTTCTCTCCTCTGACATTTAATCACCTCCTAAGATTATTGAAGCCGTTTAATTTTGAAAAACCTCGATTTTAGCTTCAAATTTCGGGCTTTTCCGCCCACTCACTAAGACCCTCACCCCCCTTCGACAAGCTCAGGACAGGCCCTTCGGCTACGCTCAGGACAGGCTTTATCCCCCTCTCCTTCTAGGAGAGGGGGAGGATCTTTAGTAAGAGAGGCTCCGCCTCTCTTTGACTCTCCTCAGTGCAAAGTAGAGGGCGTTTAAGAGGGGCGCTAGCCCCTCTTTCCAATCTCCTCCCCTTCCCCTTGGCAAGGGGAAGGGGACACAGGGGATGGGGTTGAAGAACTGTTGTTAAGGTGCCTCCTGCTAGCAGGGATTTGAGGATGTAAACCAAAAGCCGCTTTTCTGTCAGTTTGCTTACCCGAAGTGCTCAA
>CAYSLE010000023.1:0-14110 GCA_964431905.1 uncultured Dehalococcoidales bacterium
CCTTATGGTAATCGGCTCCAAAAGCTTCATCGTTCTCCCCCTTGCCCAAGCTCTATCGCGCCCAGTGTAACAGAGACCTTCGCCCGCTGCAAGGAGAGCAGCGGGGGGCTGTGACTGATTGAGGGAGTTGACAGGGCTATATGCGATGTGATACATATCACTTTGCTTCGTGGCGGAAAGGAGGAAATCATGCGTCCCAACACTTCAACTTTGCTGGTTTTTATCGCTGTGGTTATGGCCATGTCGCTGTTGGCGGCCTCCGCCTGTGCGCTGGACGCTGGCCCCACTGAGACCCGTGACGATACCTTCACTGTCAATGGGACGGTTACACTGGTGGTAAACACCGAGAACGGGGGGATCGAAGTCAATGCCGGGGCCGACGATGAAGTGCGCGTCCAGGCCACACTGAGAGGTGTCAACCTGATTGACTACCAGGTGAACCAGGACGGCAACACGATAAGGGTTGATGCCGAAATAACAGGGTGGCCTGCTGGCAATGTTGGGATTGACCTCACGATAACAGCACCGGTCAATACCGATGTGGAGCTTGACACCAGCAACGGCGCCATCAGCGTGACGGGAATAGAAGGGAATGGCAGGCTCGGGACGTCCAACGGGATGATAGCTCTGGAGAATGTGAAGGGCGATTTCGATGGGACGACCAGCAATGGCAGGGTCATTGTTGAGAATATGGAAGGGGCCGGCGTCTTCAGGACCAGCAACGGCCAGCTGGATTTGGAGGGAGTGACCGGTGAATTCGACACCGGGACGAGCAACGGCCTCATCTCCTTCAGCGGGAATTTGACTGCCGGGGGCAACAACCGGCTGGTCACCAGCAATGGGGATGTCGTTGTGGAGCTGCTGGGGACGCCCAGCGTCAGCCTGGACGCGTCTACCAGTAATGGAAGGGTCACCTGTGAACTGCCGATAACGGCTACCGTGACCGGAGATGAGCACCTCGTGGGCACAATCGGTGATGGCGAGGCCGACCTCTATATCAGAACCTCCAACGGTGATGCCACCATTAGGTAGGCTTCTTTGAGAGACTGACCTATCGAGTCGGAGGCTTGTAACCAGCCCTTGCCCTTCAACTAAATTAACGGTGGTCGGCGTTCACAATCTGATAGCCTGAGGCGGACATTACTTGACAACTCTCGCTGTGGTGCTAACATAGCCTTGAGGTCGAAAAAGGTGATCGTGGCCGGGCTGGATATAGGGTCTTCCACTTCTAAGGCGGTGCTCCTCAGCGGTGAAAGGATCCTGGGCTACAGCATTATCGCCACCGGAGCCGAGAGCGCCAACTCGGCGCGCCAGGCCCTAGACCGGGCTATGAACCAAGCCTACCTATCCCCAGCGCAAATCGGATACATCGTGGCCACCGGTTATGGTAGGGTTATCGTGCCCTTCGCTCAGGAAACAGTCACCGAGCTAACCTGCCACGCCCGGGGGGCCAACCGGCTCTTCCCCTCGGCGAGGACGGTTCTGGACATGGGGGGTCAGGACTGCAAGGCGATCCGCTGCGATGAGGCAGGGCGGCTGCAGAACTTTATGATGAATGACAAGTGCGCTGCGGGCACAGGAAGATTCCTGGAGCTAATGGCCCGGGTGCTGGGGCTTTCCCTGGATGAGCTAGGGGAGCTATCGCTGGAGTCCAGGGCTGAGGTCAGGATCAACAGCACCTGCGCTGTTTTCGCTAAGTCCGAGGTCACCTCCCTGATCCGGGAGGGTGTAGACCGGCGCGATGTCGTGGCTGGGCTCCATAGCGCCATCGCGGCTAGGGTCTACAACCTGCTGCGGGGGGTAGGCATAGAGCCTGACCTGGTGATAACCGGGGGCATTGGCAAGAACATCGGGGTGGTGCGCAGGATAGAGGAGAGGGTGGGGCTGAAGGCGCTGGTGCCCCAGGAGCCTCAGATCGTGGGGGCATTGGGGGCTGCCCTCTTTGCCCGGGATAGAACGATATAGCGGAAGGGGGAACGATATGGTGTCGTCGACCAGTGCTAAGAAATATCTCCAGACCACCCTTGAGGTCCGGGAGTTGCGCAAGAAGTACTATGCCCAGTCGCTGGAGCAGGCGGGAAGGCAGAAGGTGGCCTGGTGCAGCAACAACATCCCCTCGGAGATACTGGAGACCATGGGGATAAACGCGGTATATCTGGAGAACTATGCCACTGTTTGCGCCTCTAAGCGGCTGTCCTCCGGGTTCTGCCGCGCCGGGGAGCGGGCCGGTTTTTCCCAGGACGTCTGTGGCTATGCTCGGATACTCATGGGTTACCTGTTAGGCGGAAATGATGCGCCGGAGGCCCCTTATGGGGGGCTAGCCAAGCCCGATTTTCTGGTGGTGAACAGCTACAGTTGCGATTCGCGGCTGGGCTGGTTTGCCACCATGAGCCGTACCCTCAACCTACCCCTATATGTCCTGGATGCCCCGTGCCAGCCCGAAGGGGGCTGCACCGAGGTGGCCAATGTAACCTACACCGAGTCGCAGCTGGAGGATTTAGTCGCCTTTCTGGAGGAACAGACCGGGACAAAGCTGAACCGAGGCAAGCTGAGGGAGAAGCTGGACCTGGCTCGCCGCGCCCATGATATACAGGTGGAGATATACGAGATGAGGAAGGCCGTCCCCTCTCCCATGGGGGCCGGCGATGCCTATACCGTGGTCTGGCCCGGTATGTATATGGCCGGCACCAAGGAGTGCGACGACTTCTACCAGCGGCTGCGGGCCGAGGTTTCGGAGCGCATTGAAAAGAAGATCGGCATCGTCCCCGAGGAGAAGTTCCGGCTGCTGTGGAGCGGGCTCCCCTTCTGGTATAACATGGCTCTGCTCAACTACTTCGAGGACTTCGGTGGGGTGGTGGCCATCGAGAACGTCTATTTCCGCTACGAGAAGAGCTTGCCTTCGCAGCATGAGGACCCGATAAAGGACATGGCCATTTCCTCCACCCTACACCGGCCCTATGCCGGTGACCTCCAGCAGCGGGTGCAGATCACCCTAGATACCATCCGTGACTATCATGTGGACGGGGTGATATTAGCCTACAACCCATCATGCCGCCTGTTGTATATCCTGCAGCCAGCGCTGAAGAACGCGCTGGACCAGCGTGGGATACCCAACCTGAACATCGAGTGTGATATGGCCGACGAGCGCACCTACTCCGAGGGCCAGATCAAGACCAGGCTGGATGCCTTCATCGAGCGAATGCTCAGTGGGCGGAGATAGGAGGCCAGATGATAGAGCGTTTAACGCGATTGCGAAGGGATCGGCACCAAGAGGCCAAAGCATGGAAGCAGCGGACGGGGAAGAAGGTCATTGGCGTCTTCTGCTGCAATGTCCCCGAGGAGCTGATCTACGCCGCTGGCATGCTGCCGGTGAGGATAATGGGGGAGCAAGAGGAGGCCACCGAGGGCGACCTCCATTTTCCGACCAACGTATGCCCCTATCCCAAGAGATGCTTCGACCAGGCCCTCAAAGGGCGCTACGATTACCTGGACGGTGTGGTAGTGCCCAATGTGTGCGATATGATCCGTGCTATTTATGGGGCGTGGAGGTTGAACCTCGATATCCCCTATGTCCAGTTTCTGGAGGTGCCACAACGCATCAGCCCCCAAGGGGCGGAGTTCTTCCGCCAGGTCCTCAGCCGGTTCCAGAGTTCGCTGAAGGAGCTTTCAGGGAATAGCATTTCCACCGAATCATTGCGTCAGGCCATCGATGTCTATAACCGCAACCGTGCCCTTCTTCGCCAGGGCTATGAACTCAGAAAGAAGGGGCTCGTCTCCGCAGTGGAGCTCCAAGGTATGGTCCTCTCCAGCATGCTCATGCCCAAGGAGGAGCACAACCAGCTCCTGGCCCGGTGCCTGGAGGAGGCCGGACAGCGCCGCCCCGCAGACAGGGGGATAAGGCTTTTCGTCTCCGCCAGCATGCTGGATAACACCGATTTCCTCCAGCTCATCCAGGACTGCGGCGGCAGCGTGGTCGCCGACGACATGCCCACGGGCAGCCGTTACTTCTTCTATCCTGTTGACGGCGAGTCGGAGCCGCTGAAGGCCTTGGCCCAGCGCTACCTGGAACGAGTCCCCTGCCCCCGCAAAATGCTGCCCCAGGCCCGCTATCAGCACATAGCGGAGACCATGGCCGGTGCCGAGGTCCAGGGGACCATAATCCACAATCTCAAGGCCTGCGACTGCCACCTTTACGAATACCCCTTTCTCAAGGAAATGCTGGAGGCCAAGGGGCTGCCGGTTCTCTTCTTCCGTGGTGAGGAGACGGAGGCGGAGCGGGAGGCGCAGCGGAATGATATCGAGGCCTTCATCGAGATGCTCCGCGGCTAGGGAGACGCTATGGCGCTGGCTGGTATCGATGTTGGCTCGGTCAACACCTCGGTGGTCATCCTCGACGGTGGCCGTATCGTGTCCCACCATATAATCGCTTCAGGCGATGCGGGCGCAGAACCTCGTCAGGCCATGGAGCTGGCGCTGGGGGTGGCCGGCCTCAGCTGGGGGCAGATCTCTGCTGTAGTGGCCACCGGCTGCGGGCGCAAAAGTGTTGACTTCGCCCGGAGGCAAAGCTCTGAGGTATTGTGCCAGGCCCGGGGGGCGCTCTACCTATTTCCCTCGGCGAGAACGGTTATCAATCTCGGCGCCGAGAGCAGCCGGGTCATTAGCCTTGGAGAAGACGGCAGGGTAAAGTCCTTCGCCACCAATGACAAGTGTGCTGCTGGCTCCGGGCTATTTCTTGAGTCCATGGCCTACTTGATGGGGGTGACGGTGGCGGAGATGGGGCAGCTAGCGCTGGCGGTGGAGACAGCGGAGGAGGTTAGCAGCCGGTGTGCTGTCTTCGCTGAGTCTGAGGTCATATCCCACATTCATCGGGGAGTGGCTAAGGAGCGGATACTGGCCGGGCTGCATCGGGCGGTGGCTGATAGGGTACTGGACCTGGTCAGCCGGGTGACCGTGTGTCAGGAGGTGGTGGTCACCGGCGGCGTGGCCAAAAACCCGGCTCTGATCAAGGAGCTGGAGGCAAAGCTCAGGTTCACCGTCCGGGTACCGCCTGAGCCGCAGATCGTGGGTGCCCTCGGTGCCGCCCTCTTAGCCGGAGACCAACCGAACCGGTGACGTCTCCTCACATCGACTGGTTCCGATAACTGATGGTTGATCTAACACCATTTCTCAAACTACTTCCTAATCTCCCTCTACGGTATCCAGTCTTGCAGGCGGTACTTTCCTCGGGTTTTGGCGACCTCTTCTAGTCTATTTAGCAACATCAGCAGGAACCTGACGCTGATGTTTTGCATATCGACATCGCTGTGCTTCCACCATTTTCCATTTTTAATACTCCAAATTCCTTTGTCTAAAACACAAATGAGTTTAATAAAATCGCTTCTATTAGGTACTTGCTCTTCTAGGCGGCTTCCCTCATCTTTGTCCCTTGCATCTGATGTGTAGGCAAATACAGCGTATAAGGGATAGGGTGTCCTCTTATCAGGTGTATTTGCTTCGGTTTGAATGTGAAGGCCTTGAGGATTGTCTTTAGTGTTTGGTGAACTGCGTCGAGCCGCGTCCACTAGTGAGATGTAGTGAAATGCCTTTAGACAACTTTTGACCTCAATAACTGCAAGGACGCTGTCAACTGGGAAGATACCCCTGTCTCCTGCAAGTAAAATCGGCGGTAATAAACGATGGTCATATATTATGACATCACTTTGTTTACTTTGCCTTTCATAGAAATCCATCACTATGCCTGACCCTATGCCGAAATGTGGAGGCACGAATGGGCGAATCAGCTGAGCAACAAAGAACTCTCGAAATGCGCCTTTCTCGCCGTCTTGCTCAACACCGCCCGATAGCTCGTACAAGTCACGCATGTGTTTTGTAGCTGCCATGATAGCTTTTCGTAGCATATTGTCGCCTCCCTCTCTGAAGAAAGATGTATGATATCACTTTGATCATCTACTGCACAAACCTCTTATAGACTCCAGCGTCAGTGACAGGATTGTTGTAGATTTGCTCCAAGTGTCTGGCAATATCGTCTAGGGACATCCTGCCGTAATACATACTCAAAGCCGAACCCACTTGGTGTATGGGTGTTCTCATCTTAGTAAGTGCCCTGTTGTCTGCAAACATGCGCTTTCAGCCCTTCTAGCCCGCGATCAACCGAACCAGTGACGTCTCCCCAGCACCCTTTTTGGCGTGTTTGTCCCTCACTGTGAAATACCCAGTATCCTGGCGGCGTTTCCCCCCAGTATGGCTTCAACCTCGGCCTCGGTAAAGATTATCCCATCGGCGGCCTGTCGCGGAAGCCCCTCAGTGATACATTCGGGCTACGGTGGCCCACCACTCCTCGGGGTACCACTCTTCAGCGAGCAAATGATAATGGGCATCGATGATCATTTGAGGTCACCTCGTCCGCCTGATGCCCTATCCTTCGCCGTATAGGAAATCGAAATAAGCCCTTACCAACGCCGCCGCATCGGCCGGAAGCGGTTTGACTTTCCCCAGGCTCAGGGCGCAGGCGTATATCTTCGCCGTCTTTTCTGCCAGCTCGCAGATGGTAAAGGCCTCCCTTATGTCCCTCCCCACGCTGAGGACGCCGTGATTTGCCAGTAGAACGGCGTTTCTTGGCCCCAGCGCCGAAAGCACGTTGGTCACCAGCTCTTGACTGCCGGGGAGAGCATACTCGGCCACCTTTATCTCCCCGCCGATATAGGTGGCCTGGTCGTCGAGAATGGTGGGTATCTCCAGGCCGGCGACGGAAAAGGCGCTGGCGAAAACGGAATGGGTGTGGATGATGGCATTCATTTTCTGGCGCGCCTGGTAAACCCCGATATGCAACATCTTCTCAATTGAGGCGTCGAACTCGCCTTCAATGCGTTCCCCGTTGAAATCGATCACTATTATGTCATCGACATGCAGCAGATCGTAATAGCGAGTGCTGGGGGTGATGGCTACCAGGTCTCGCCCGCCGGGCTCTTTGAGGCGCATGCTCACATTGCCCGATGTGCCTACCACCAGGCCCTTTTGCGCCATCTGTTGCGCTGCCTCAAGCACTGCCTTCTTCTCCGAGTACCATTTGCTCACTTCATACCCCCGCTCAAACTATCTAGCCACTTCGCGGTGGCAAGCCATCTCCGGTAACACTGGTCATATTCTGGAGCCCGCTGAGGATGTGGCTCAATCATTATGGGTTTGGGTCGCATCGCCTTCATAGCCTGCTTCAGATTGGGATAGATGCCACAGCCAACGGCAGCGCACATGGCTATACCCAAGGACGTCACCTGTGGCATCTCGAAGCAGGCTATTGGGATATCTAGCACATCGGAGAGCATCTGAACCAGGCTTCGGCTCCGGGCCAGCCCACCGCCGATGCTCACCTCCGTCATCGCCAGGCGAGAGACCTCCTCCAAGTGGGCGCAGTTGGCCTTGATGGCAAAGCAGAGGTTCTCCAGCGCAGCCCGGATCAGATGCTTGCTCTCGATATTGGCCACGCTGGGGGTCACCGGGAAAATAAAGCCGCCCAGGCTCGGCGTCAAACGGCTCACATCCATCGCTGTCGGTCCGATGAAGGCAAGCACCCCTCCCGCCCCCGGTCCTGCCTCCTGTGCCAGCTTATCCATCAAGCTATAGGTGTCCTCAGCGGTTTTCGACTGGTCAAAGAGAATCCCTTTCAGCCACCGATAGGCACCCCCTGATTCACCGGCGTTGCTTTCCAGAACCCACCTTTGGGGGAGGACATGGCAACCGGTCCAAAGCTTGCCTCCGGGGTCGATAATGGGCTGGGCGGTCACCATCTGAACCGGCGCGCTCCAGCCGGCGACGATGCCCACCTGCCCCTCACCCTCTACCCCCATGCCCAGCAGGCCGCACTGAGTATCGGCCCCGCCCATGACCACCGCTGTCCCCGGAGCCAGGCCGGCCTGCTCCGCGGTGGCTGCGGTGACCTTTCCAACGCATGTGCCGGGGGAAACCAGCTCCGGGTAGATCTCCGAGGGGAGCCGGAGCATCTCCACTACCCGCTGAGACCAGCACCGTTGATGGATGTCAACCAGTCCTATCTCGCCGTCGCTGGATGGTTCGCCGAAACGGTCACCGCAGAGCCTGAATATAATCCAGTCGCTGATGGAGAGGACGGTGGCAATAGACTCATATACTTGGGGACGATTATTCTTGAACCACCTTAATTTGGCCGGCGCACCGAGAAGGGAGGGGGCATGACCGGTAATGCAGTATATCTCGTTGCCGCACTCGCTATCGATGGCGAGGCCCTCAACCAGAGCTCGGAGGTCGATATTGGGCCCGGCATATAGCTCGTGACCAGCCATATCCAGAAGGACCACGCCTTGTCGCAGGCTGCCAGCACTGACGGCGATGATCTGGCCGGGGGCTATAGAGGCCCTTTTGATCGCCTGTCCGATAAGGTGGCAGATTATATCCCAAAACTCGCCGGCATCGAATTCCTTGCCCAAGGGAGCAATTTCAGCGGGGGTAGTAAAGCTCCACTCCCGGTAAGCAGACGAAACTACACGGCCCTGGAGGTCGATGATCAGGCAGTGGCCACCTGTAGACCCGGCGTCTATAGCTAGAAGGCATTTATCTGGCAACTTTATCCCACGCTTTAGGGTTTAGCAGGTTCTTGGGGCGCTGTCCCCTTACGAATCTCTCTATGTCCTCAGCCATCATCAGCGAATGACGGGCCACGGTCTCATCGGTGGCCCCTCCGATATGAGGGGTGAGGATTACATTGTCCAGCTTAAGAAATGGGTGGTCTGGCTGCACCGGCCAGGTCTCGTAAACATCGAAGGCAGCCCCGGCGATGCGCCGCTGTCTCAACACTTCAGCCATCGCCTCCCGATCGACCACGGCGGCGCCGGCGGTGTTCACCAGATAGGCGGTGGGCTTCATCAGAGCTATCCTTTGCCTGCTGATCAAGCCTGTGGTCTCGGGGACGGAGGGGCAGTGGAGGCTGACAATGTCCGATTGCTGCATCAACTGCTCTAACTCTACCGGCCAGGCCCTGGCCTCTTTGATCCTCTCTGGGGTGACATACGGGTCGTAGACCAGGACGGAGGTGTCAAAGGCGACCAGCCTCTTCGCCACCTCTCGCCCAATGGCCCCAAAACCCACTATGCCTATTATCTTCCCCGCAAGCTCGGTGCCGCGCAGGGAGAAGTAGGGAGCGGTGGGGTCAACCCATCCTCCGGATTTGACCATCTGATGGGCGGCGGGGATTCTTCGCACCAGCGCCAGCATCAGGCCTATCGTCAGCTCAGCCACAGCAATAGCATTCCTGGCCGGGGTATTGACCACCAGGACGCCATGCTCTGTCGCCGCGGCTATATCCACCTGGGTCACATCGCCCCGGCATGCCCCCACCAGCTTCAACCTCGTTGCTTTCTCGAAAACCTCGCCAAAAATGAAGTCGGCCTCGACTACCAGTATTTCTACATACTGATTCTGAATGCGGTTGATAAGCTCCTCCGGGGGCAACAGCCTCCTCGTTTCCGTCCAACTTTCGTAGATGACTTCCACGCTTCGCTTCAGCCTTTCCAACACGGATGGAGAGAACGGTGCCAGAATAAGTGCCTTCATACTACACCTCGCGATGACATTATAGCATAGGTTCTCACAGGTATGAACACTCTGTTATAAGGGGGCGTTCATTTGAGTCACTGCGCTTTTATTTAGGCGGCGATAGGGCTAAAATAGCAGTAAGATGTGCAGGATCAAAGTAGTTTCCTTTGATGCCGAGGGGACGCTGGTGACGCCGGACTTCAGCCAGGCGGTGTGGTATGAAGGGATTCCTTCCCTTTATGCTAGGAGGAACGGGCTCAGCTTTGAACAGGCGAGGGCGATGGTGGAGAGGGAGTATCGGGAGTTGGGCGACCGGCGGCGGGAGTGGTATGATATCAAATATTGGTTTCAGCGCTTGCATCTTGGGGACTACCGGGAGCTTTTGGAGGAGCATAAGCACAAGGTATCCTGCTATGCCGACGTGATGGAGGTGCTGCCTGCGCTTTGCCATGATCACACCCTTATCATCGCTTCCAGTTCGACCAGGGAATTCCTGCCCTATTTGCTAGTGGGGATTGAGGGATACTTCACCCAGGTATTCTCCTCTATTTCCGACTACAGCCAGCTCAAGAGTCCAGCCTTCTACCTTAGGGTGTGTCGGGAGATGGGCATCCTTCCCCGGGAAATGGTCCACATCGGGGATAGCTGGCAGTTCGACTTCATTGCGGCCAAGGAAGCGGGAATCCAGGCTTTTCACCTCGATAGGGGAGAGTGTGCCGAGAATGAAGGCTCACTAGGAAGCCTTGCTCAGTTGAAGCCGATATTGCTGAGGGGGTAAGAAATGGCTCTTATCTATATTGAGCGGATGTTTTTCCAGAGAGAGGACGCTCAGGAGGGGATGAAGGCTTTCCTAGAGAAGCGCAAACCGAACTACAAAGGAAGGTAAGTGCTTGTGGGCTGAGCTCCGCCAGCCTTTGAGGTCGATAAACGGGCTTGATTGACAACGCTTCGGTGGTGGACTAGCATATAAAAGGATAGTGGTGGGAGGCATATGGCTTCGGGATGCCTCGAACATTAGTTGCCCCAGTGATCCAAGAGTACATGATGGCCGAGGGAGTTTAGTATGGAGAGGAGATTTCCCCAATTGAACCGATTCAAATCGAGCAAGGGAGCAAAATCGGAGTCTGATCGCATCGATGTTTCCTCGCGACATACCGCAAAGCCAGGGAGCCTGCGGCAGTTGAGGGAATCGGGCTATAAGGTGCAGTCGATAAGAGAGGAGATGCGGAAGAACCTGATCCAGAAGATACAGCGGGGGGAGGAGCTCTTCCCCGGGATCGTCGGCTTTGAGGATTCGGTCATCCCCCAGGTGGAGAATGCTATCCTCTCTGGGCAGGATATGATCTTCGTCGGGGAGCGGGGCCAGGCCAAATCGAGGATGATCCGAGCCCTGGTTGGCTTCCTCGACGATGAGGTGCCCACCATCGCTGGCTGTGAGATCAACGACAACCCCTATAAGCCTATATGCAAAAGCTGCCGTGACAAAATCGAAAGGCTTGGCGATGAGGTGGCGATAGCCTGGATACCGCGGGAGCTGCGCTATGGGGAGAAGCTGGCCACCCCGGACACCGCCATTGCCGACCTCATCGGCGAGGTCGACCCCATACGGGTGGCTGAGGGACGATACCTCTCCGATGAGCTCACTATCCATTACGGGCTGATCCCGCGCACCAACCGGGGCATCTTCTGCATCAATGAGCTCCCCGATCTGGCGGAGAGGATTCAGGTGGGGCTGTTCAACATCTTGGAGGAGAAGGACGTCCAGATAAGAGGCTATAAGATCAGGATGCCCCTTGACGTTTACATTGTGGCCAGCGCCAACCCTGAGGACTACACCAACCGGGGTCGGATTATCACCCCGCTCCGTGACCGGTATGGGGCAGAGATAAGAACCCATTACCCCAAGACTTTGGAGCACGAGATCGAGATCATGGAGCGGGAGAAGACCGTCTTTGGCAACGACACATGCCAGACCATCGTCCCTCAGTATATGAGGGAGATCGTCGCCGAGATAACCAGGCAGGCCAGGCACAGCCCAGAGATAAATCAGCGCTCCGGTGTCAGCGTTCGCGTCTCCATCGCCAACTATGAGACCCTGGTGAGCAGCGCGGTGAGAAGAGGGATAAGGTTGGGCGAGAAGCAGGTAGCGCCCCGGATCAGCGATCTGCCTTTCCTCGTCGCCTCCACCAAGGGCAAGATCGAGTTGGAGAGCGGTGAGGAGGAGAAGGAGGGGCAGCTCATCGATGGGCTTATCCGCAGCGCGGTCCTCGCCACCTTTAATCGATATTTTAACGTTCGTGACTTCGACGACCTTTTGCAGAGGTTCAAGGGCGGCTTCAGCATCGAGGTATCCAGCAGCATTGCCTCCGGGGAGTATTTGAAAAGGGTTCAGCAGGTGGGCGGGCTTGCCGATAAGATGGAACGGCTGGAGGCTGGCGATAATCCGGCCACCATCGCCTCGGCCCTGGAGTTCATTCTGGAGGGGCTTCACCTCAACCGAAGGCTGAATAAAGACAAAATTGAGGGGCGAGCCCTTTATCGAGGCTAGCATGTTTAGATACAGGTATTCCCAGTGGGACGGGACCCAGGACATCTTCGAGCCCAGCGCCGACGAGGTCATGGATGCTATCTCCGATAGCCTCACCCTTCACGGCGATGTGCTACATGCCCTGCAACGGCTGTTCCAGCTGGGTATGGAGGGACGATGGGGGCAAAGGCTCAAGGGTATCCAGGAGCTGCTGCGCCAACTGAGGGAGCGGAAACGCCAGGCCCTCGACCGGTATGACATCGGCTCGGTGCTCGACGACATCCGCGATAGGTTGCACCGGATAGTCGAGACGGAGAGAGAGGGCATTAAGAGGCGACTCGACGAGGCGAGAGCCAGCAAAGAGGGTCAGGAGATGGCCCAAATCCTGGAGCGGGTGGCCTCCCGGAATCTCTCCCTGCTGGACAACCTGCCTCAGGACATCGCCGGGGCGCTAAAGGGGCTTGCCAGCTACGAGTTCATCGATGCCGAGGCCCGGCGACAGTATGAAGAGCTCATGGATATGCTGCGAACCAAGGTCACCGATGCCTATTTCAGGGACATTCGTCAGGCGCTTGAGGGAGTGAGCGAGAAGGATATAGGCGAGCTGAAGGATATGTTGCGCAGCCTCAATCGGATGCTCCGGGAGAGGATGCAGGGCTTGGAGCCCGATTTCCAGGGGTTTATGGAGCGGTTTGGCCATCACTTCGGCCCGGAGCGACCCCAAACCCTGGATGAGCTAGTTCAGATGCTTCAGCGGCGAATGGCCCAGGTGGAGTCGCTTCTGGATAGCATGCCTCAGGCGCAGCGGAATGCCCTTGAGGAGCTGGTTGAATCCATGCTCCAGGATGAGGGCCTCCGGGATGAGCTCATGGAGCTGGCGGCTAACCTGGAGCAACTGTTCCCGATGAGGTCTCTAAGGAGCCAATACCCCTTTCATGGTGAGGAACCATTGTCCCTGACCGAAGCGCTGAGGCTGATGGAGGAGCTTCAGGGACTGGATGAGCTGGCGCGGCAGCTTGAGGAAGCCCGATTTGCCTCTGACCTGGAAAAGATAGACGCCACCCGTTTGCGCCACTACCTTGGAGAGGAAGCCCATCGTTCTCTGGAGCAGTTACAGCGGCTTACCGATGTGCTTGAGGACGCCGGATATATCCAGAGGAGAAGCGGACGCTGGGAGCTGACTCCAAAAGCCATCAGGAAGATCGGTCAGAAGGCGCTCCGGGATATCTTTGGCTATCTAAAGAAGGGGCGCTTTGGCAAACACGAGGTGGCGACCAGGGGCATGGGCGGCGATAGGGCCGACGATACCAAGGGGTATGAGTTCGGCGATCCCTTCCATATCCACATCGAGCGAACCATGATGAACGCCCTGCAGAGGGAAGGCCCGGGCAGCCCGGTCAGCATCAGGCCAGAGGACTTCGAGGTTTATCAAACGGAGTATCTAACCCAGTGCTCCACGGTGCTGATGCTGGACATGAGCTGGTCGATGCCGATGCGGGGCAACTTCTTCGCTGCCAAGAAGGTGGCCCTGGCCCTTGACGCCCTGATCCGCTCTCAGTTCCCCCGTGACAACCTGTATATTATCGGCTTCTCCGATTACGCCCGGGAGATCAAGAAGGAGCAGCTTCCCTATATCAACTGGAATGACTACGTCTATGGCACAAACATGCACCATGGCTTCATCCTCTCCCGCCAGCTTCTGGCCAAACACAAATCGGGGAGCAGACAGATTATAATGGTGACCGATGGTGAGCCAACCGCTCACCTGGAGAGGGGTATTGCCTACTTCGATTACCCCCCCGATCCACGCACCCTCCAGTTGACGCTCATGGAAGCCAAACGCTGCGCCCAGGAGGGGATCGTGATCAATACCTTTATGCTAGATAGGGACCCCTATATCATGCGGTTCATCGATGTGTTGACCAAGACCAATCGCGGCCGAGCTTTCTATACCGACAGGGACAACCTGGGGCGATACATACTCGTTGATTACCTGGCTAACAAGAGGAAGCGGATAAT
>CAYSLE010000024.1:0-13291 GCA_964431905.1 uncultured Dehalococcoidales bacterium
GAGTTCCCCAGATGTTCCGCGGTGGACTGGTCCACCAGCTCGGCGGCATAGGGGGCCAGAGTGGCGCGCCACAGGTCGCCCCTTAAGGGGAGGAAGCTGGAGATGGTCTCCGCCTGGGTGACGATGTCCAGGTTCTGCCCCCGGGCCAGCATCAGCGAGCTATGGCATAGAAGGCCAAGGTGTCCGCCGAGCTTGCTCTTGGGCCGGCGCACCCCCTTAGCGATGGCGCTGAATTTGCCCAGGTTGGGGGTGTAGAGGGTGAGGATCTTATCCGCCTCCCCCACATTCAGCGTCTTGAGGACGATGGCCTCCGTCTTATAGACCTTTGGTATGGTCATTGGTCTCGACCTGGGGCAATTCTGGTATTATAGCGTTCCGCGTGTTTGGGGGATCAAAATGCTTTTCACGTCCAGTTGATTTAGAAAATCGTGTGCAGTCTGGTAGTGTTCAAATGCCGCTTCTAGCTCGTCTGATGCTGGTCCTCTTATTGACAGTGCTGGATGCCTGACCAAGTCCTTTTCTTCCATGCGAAACCAGCCTTCTTCAGGCAAATTCTCAGGATCTGGAAATCCTAGTGGCTCCACGTATTCTGGAGGCGAATGCAGTATCTTATTTCGGTATTCAAATAGTTCCTTGACTCTTCTGAGTAAATCCTTATCCCCTTTTATTGAGGGGGAGAATTCACATACGAAATCCAGCTTCTGCGGTACTGAGAGGCGCAGCCTTCTTGTCACTAGTGAACCGAAAAACCGGCGGATGTTTTCATCCTCTATACGCAGAACGGGGAGGGTAATGAACAGGTTCAAGCCTGCCTCGACAGCTGCCGCTGAGAATATGCTAGCTACAATAGCGTGATCTAGTTTGACGGGTGGCGACCCTCCTATTGAGAGATAGATTCCCTTTGAGCGAGCCCTTTCGATATAGCCTAGATGTCTCTTCGCTATCCCAAGCAACCTCTTGACTGGGTCGGATGCGGCTATAGTAACTGTTTCGCCCATTCCCCCTAAAGCTCCTGCCTATTCTCCAGGGCGCGGGTGAGGGTGACCTCATCAGCGTATTCCAGGTCGGCGCCGAAGGGCAGCCCCCGGGCCAGGCGGGTCACCTTAATCCCCAGAGGGCTTATCAGCCGCTGGAGGTACATGGCGGTGGCCTCCCCCTCAAGATTGGGGTTGGTGGCCAGGATCACCTCCTCCACCTCGCCACCCTGAAGCCGTGCCAGAAGCTCCTTTATCTTGAGGTCATCGGGGCCGATCCCGTCCATTGGTGAGATCACACCATGGAGCACATGGTATAGCCCCTTATACTCCCTGGTGCGCTCCAGGGGGAGTATATCCAGCGGCTCCTCGACCACGCATATCTTGCTTCGGTCCCGCCCCTCGCCGCGGCAGACGGTGCAGGGGTCGGCGTCGGTGATGTTCTGGCAGGTGGAGCACAGGGCGATCTTATCTTTAACTGCGAGGATGGCCTCGGCCAGGGCGCGCGCCTCCTCCGCGGGCATGCGAATGAGATAGTAGGTGAGCCGCTGGGCGGTCTTGGGGCCGATGCCCGGCAGCTTGTTGAACTCCTCGATGAGCCGGGATACCGGCTTGGCAGGTAGCGGGCTGGTGCTCAAATCAGGGTCTCCTTCCGCTAGGTCAGGCCGGGGATATTGAGCCCTCCGGTGATCTGGCTAAGGCGGCTGGCGGCAAGCTCCTGCGATTTCCTCAGCGCCTCGTTCACTGCGGTGAGCACCAGGTCCTCCAGCATCTCTATATCCTCCGCTGCCTCCGGCGCGATCTTCACCGACTGAACCTGCTGCTGGCCGTTGACCACCACCGTCACTGCGCCGCCACCGGAGCTGGCCTCAACCGTGCTATGCGCCAGCTCCTCCTGTGCTTTTGCCAGTTTCTCCTGAAGCTGCCGCGCCTGACGCATGATTGCCCGGTTCATTCTTCCTCCTCAACAATCGTGGCCCCCATCTCGAGGGCGGCCTCGACAAGATGTCCTTGGTCTTTCTTCCTACGCTCGGTTAAAACGCAACGAATCTTATAAGGCTTTCCGAAGACTTGGTTCACCTTGGCTTCCACCATGTGGCGATACTTGGGGTCTTCGATTTTCTCCTTATGGAAGCCGTAGTAGAAACCCAAGACCAGGGTGTCGCCGTCCACAGCCATCGGCTCGCAGGCGCTTCTGAGGAGGGCATCCAGGTTGCCCTTAGAGCCCAAGCCTCGCGTGGCATTGACCACCTCCTTCCACCGGCTGCGCAGGTGTTCGATCTCAGGGCCGGATGGGATGGTCGCTGCGCTTTCCACT
Source organism: uncultured Dehalococcoidales bacterium (assembly GCA_964431905.1). Taxonomy (GTDB): domain Bacteria; phylum Chloroflexota; class Dehalococcoidia; order E44-bin15; family E44-bin15; genus CAYSLE01. The sequence continues at coordinate 2,293 of CAYSLE010000024.1, forward strand.
TCGGCCTCCGCTGGCGGCGTAGTGGTTTCTTCTGCTGCCTTTTGGGCAATAAAGGCTGGTTTTGGCTCGCCTTCATGGGCGGTGATAACTGGCTCTTCCTTCTTTGGGGTGGGTACAGGCGGAGGCTCCTCCCCTTCGGGCAAGGCGCACTCGACAAAGGCCAGTTCCAGGGGCAGCGGGGAAAAGCCGTCGCATTCCAGCTCCACCCCGCGAAACAGCCTCACCGCTTTGGAGAGTTGCTCTATGGAGGCCCTCTTGGCCAGGCGTTTCAAATCGGCTATCGCCTCAGGGGGCAGGTCGACGGCGTCGGTGGCGCCGGCCTTTATCAGAAGCAGCCCCCTTAGATATTCCACCAGCTCTCTGCTGAATTGCCGCAGGTCCAGTCCATCTTGGGCGACGCTGTTTATCGTTTGCAGCCCGGCGGCTATATCCTTAGCCACGATGTGCTTCACCAGCTCGTGGGCTCGAGCATCGCCGGTGATGCCCAGCATCGCTTGAACGTGGTGGGGCTCGAGCCTGGGGCCATAGTAGGCAACCAACTGCTCCAGCAGATTCTCGGCATCGCGCATCGAGCCGGTGGCGCTTCTGGCGATGAGCTTCAGCGATGGAGGCTCGATTTCAATCCCCTCCCTCTGGCAGATGCTGGCCAGCCTCGAGACCATAGCATCTTGTGGGATGCGCCTGAAATCGAAACGCTGGCACCGGGAGAGGATGGTGAGCGGCACCTTGTGGGGCTCGGTGGTGGCCAGCACGAAGAGGACATGGGGCGGCGGCTCCTCCAGGGTCTTGAGCAGGGCATTGGCCGCCGGCTCAGTGAGCATGTGAACCTCATCGATGATATACACCTTATACCTTGCCATATTAGGGGCAAATCTGACCCTCTCCCTGAGGTCGCGGATCTCATCGATGCCGCGATTTGAGGCGGCATCGATCTCCACCACATCTATCGCCTGTCCCTCAGTGACCGCTTGACACAGGACACAGGCATTGCATGGCTCACCCTTGCCCTTTTCCAGGCAGTTCACCGCCTTGGCCAGGATGCGCCCGGTGCTGGTCTTTCCCGTGCCACGGGGGCCGCAGAAGAGGTAGGCATGGGCCACCCGCCCGGTGTGAAGGGCATTTAGCAAGGTCTTGGTCACATGCTCCTGGCCCACCACCTCGGCCAATGTCTGGGGACGCCACTTGCGGTAGAATACCTGGGATGTCATTATCTCGCCCCTATGCCGCTGTCCTTGCCTGCGCCCTTTCCAGCATAGCGTCTATGGTCTCGAGCATCCGGGACTTATCCTGGGGCAGTTTACCATCGACTCCCCACATGTAATGGTTGGCTGAGTGGTCGCTGACTACAAACTGGGACGTTACGTTGAGCTCCTCAATGAGGGTGCGCACCTCGATGAGAAGCCCTTCCAGCGATTGGAGGTTGAACTCGCCGCGCTGGTTCTTCTCATAGAGTGGGGTTCCCGGCACCAGCCACAGCGTCCTGAGGCGGATGAAATGGGGGTTTATCTCGTTTAACACCCTGGCGGTTTGGCGGGCGTGCTGCTCCCAGCGCTCCCTACCCCCCAGCCCCGGCATCACATACTCGGAGAGCTCGAACCCGGCCTCGATAGCCTTCCTGCCCCCGATTATCATATCTTGGGCAGTGGCACCCTTCTGCACATATTGGAGCAGCTCATCGTCGCCGGTTTCCAGTCCCACGTGCAGCCTGGTGAGGCCGGCATCGCGGAGCATCCGCAGCTCGGCGGCGCTTTTCTTCGCCAGGGTCTTGGCTCGGGCGTAGCTGGTGACCCGCTCCAGCGAGGGGAAGGTTTCATAGAGGAACCTGATAATCTGGGCGAAGTCCTCCGCCTTCATAATGACGCTGTTGGAGTCGCCGATGAAGATGTTTTTAACCTCCCCCTCATCGAGCCAGAGGATGCCGTTGGCCCTGGCCACCATGCCTATCCGGTCGCCGTAGCCGATCCGCCATGCCCACTCCCGTATCTCCTCAGCAACCCTCTTCATCGTTCGTATATCTTCCTTTACCTCTTCCACCGGCCGTATCTCCAGCTTGGCACCCTTATACATGCTGCAAAACTCACACCGGTTCCAGGAGCAGTTTCTGGTTGCCCGGATTAAGAGACTATAGGCTTCAGTGGGAGGTCTGAAGGGTGGCAGTTCATAGTAGGCTGTCATGGGACAATTCTCCCAATATCCGTTTCTCTTCCGCCCTCATCGTGAGCCTGCCCTTGACGCCCTCGTCATCGTGGCCCAGGAGATGAAGCACGCCGTGAACCACCAGCAGCGCCAGTTCCTGCTTCAGGGAGTGGTGGTATTCCTCGGCCTGAATTGCCGCCTGGGGGTAGGAGACGATAACCTCGCCCAGGTGAAGCACGCCATCGGGCGGATTGACAAAAGGAGGTTCCGAGTCTTCAAGAAGGGCGAAGGATAGCACATCGGTGGCCTCATCCCGGCCGCGATATCTCTGGTTGAGCTGGCGAATGGTTTCATCGTCGGTGATCACCAGGCCAAGCTCTACCGGCGGATTCACCCCCTCTAAAGCTAAGGTCTGGGCTACCACCCGTCTTAGCCACTCCTCATCGACATCGCGGTCAAAGGGGGGATCAATCTTTACATAAATTTCCAACACCGGTATCAATATACCTGTCCTCGATGGGCATCATAGCACAGCGGGGGCGATTCTTCAATATTTCCGCTCTTGACGCCAGCTTGGTGGAGCGGTATCATCGCCATGGGACGATGAAATTTTTAGAGAAGCTGCTTCAGGCGAGCCGCACCAATAGAAGCCTCCTCTGCATTGGGCTGGACCCCGACCCGGAGCTGATGCCAAAGCTGGGGGTCCTCCAGTTCAACCGGCAGATCGTGGATGCCACCTCAGACTTGGTATGCGCCTATAAACCCAACCTCGCTTTCTACGAGGCGCTGGGAATCGACGGGCTTAAGGCGCTGGAGAAGACTGTAGCCCAAATACCCGAGGCGATCCCCATCATCGGCGATGCCAAGCGGGGCGACATCGGTAGCACGGCCCGCGCCTACGCCCGGGCGCTCTTTGAGACCTTTGGCTTCGATGCTGCCACGGTGAATCCCTATTTGGGCTACGACTCCATGGAACCCTTCCTCCAGTATAAAGAGAAGGGGGTGTTCATCCTCTGCCGCACGTCCAATGCAGGTTCGGCTGATTTCCAAACCTTGCCCCTCTCCGACAAAAGGGGTGAAAAGCCCCTGTTCGAGATAGTCGCCCTCAGGGCCAGGGAGTGGAACGCCTATGGCAATGTGGGGCTGGTGGTGGGCGCCACCTATCCCCAGGAACTGAGACGCGTGCGCCAGCTCTGCCCTGAGATGCCCCTGTTGATCCCGGGCGTCGGGGCCCAAGGCGGTGACCTAGCCGCTGCTGTTCGCTATGGGGTGGATGAGAGGGGGGAGAAGGCGATTATCAGCTCTTCCCGGCAGGTCATCTATGCCTCCAAGGGAAAGGACTTCGCTATAGCGGCCAGGGAGTCAGCGCTGAAGCTAAGGGATGAGATCAACCGTTACCTGGAGGCTATCTAAGTATGGAGATAAGGGTAGGGGATGTGGTGCGGCTTAAGAAGAAGCATCCCTGTGGCAGCGACCAGTGGCAGGTGATGAGGGTGGGCGCCGATGTCGGGCTCAGGTGTCAGAAGTGCCAGCGGCACGTGCTTTTAGAGCGAGCGGTATTCGAGCGCAGGGTGAAGGGTTTCCGCTCTGGAGAGGGCATAGCTTATATTGACACGGAGACTACGATAGGATAGAATGGGTCTTAGTTGGGAAGCTTCTGGGAGGTTGAAATGATTGAGATGACTATCGATAGTATCCGGATGAGCCTGATGAACTATCAGCGGGTAGTGATTCTCAAGGAGAAGGATGCAGAGCGTTACCTCCCTATTTGGATTGGGCCTGCGGAGGCGGACTCCATAGCGGTCAGATTGCAGGATGTGGCGGTGCCCCGACCCTTGACCCATGACTTATTGCGCTCTGTTATCGAGGCTCTGGGTGCTACGGTCATCTCAATCATTGTCTGCGACCTCAAGAACGATACCTTCTACGCTAAGATCAATCTCAGTGTTAATGGGGAGAGCTTGGAGATCGATTCCCGTCCCAGCGATGCCATTGCCCTCGCGGTAAGGGTGCATGTGCCGATTTATGTTGATGAGACGGTTTTGGATAGAGCGGGGATATTCCTCGATCGGGAGACAGGCAAGCCGCTCCCGTCAAAGGGTGAAACGGGCAAAATCACCGAGGAAGAAATTCGGAAGCTCGCCCCCTTTACCGATTTCATCGATACCCTAAACTTGGATGATTTGGGTAAAGGGCAGCAGTAGTAGGATGTACTACGGGGAAGTGGTATGGATGAGGGATTTATCAAACGAGTGGTTGCCGCCATAAAATGCGGCATTTGCAGTCAGAGATATGAAGATCAAAACGTGAGGGTCCTTGGTCATTACGGTGATCTCTGGTTTCTTAGCGTTTACTGCTCCATCTGTCGCAGTCAGGGTTTGGTGGCTGCTGTTATCAGGGAGGGGCAACTCCCTCAGGTCATTACCGACCTTACCGAAGCGGAATTTGGCAAGTTCCGGGAGATGGATGTGGTAAGCGATGATGATTTGCTGGACATCCATAACTTCCTGAAAGATTTTGACGGAGACTTCTCCTACATCTTTTGCAAGGAATAGAATGCTAGGCTTTAGCGTCGATAACCCCAGGCGGGTGTCCTGGGGTTTTTGTTTGGCCAAGGTTGCCCGGGGTAGTACCGTATGCTATACTGAGTCGGAGGGCGGTCGTGAATGGCTGGGTGGCGGCGTTAAGGCTTGTTGGAGTCGGCTTCTATATCGCGGGCTGCATCATTCTGGGGGTGGTCTCGGGGGTATGGCTGGACAAGAAGGTTGATATCAGCCCTCTATTCACGCTGCTGGGGCTAGGCGCTGGTTTGCTGGCTGCCTTTTACGGAACGTACCGAATGCTTCTCCCCGCCCTCGGGCGAAGGAAAGACAAGGGAGATGGTCAGTGACTAGGATTCGCTCGTGGTGGGGCCGAATTGGCCGGCGGAACCGGATTATAATCATATCCCTCGTTCTCCTTTCGCTTCTCATCATAGGCTCTCTCTTGTTTCGTCTCCCGGAGATGCCCCATGTGCAACTGGCGGCGGAGGAGGTCTTCTCCATCGCTGGCTTTGCCGTCACCAATACCATGTTGGCAGCCTTGCTCAGCATCATAGTAGTGGGGGCAGTTTGTTTTGCCGCCACGCGCAAGATGAAGATCGTGCCCAAGGGGCTTCAGAACATCGTCGAGGCTCTCCTCGAGTTGCTGGTCAATTTTGTGGAGGATAGGGCGGGGAAGGAGTATGGGCGCAAGTTCTTCCCCGTAGTCGCTACCATCTTTATCTTTGTCATCGCCAATGCCTGGCTGGCGCTGATACCTGGCTTCATCACCATAGTGGTTGGGGAGGAGGGGGTGCCTCTGCTCCGGAGCGCCAATACCGATGTCAATTTTCCCCTGGCTCTGGCTCTGATCTCCTTCTTTTTTGTGGAGTATTGGGGGTTCAGGTCTCAGGGCTTCTTCCGATATGTGAAGAGGTTCATTAGTGTGGGCGGGCTGTTCCAAGGCCTGGGTCTCATTTTCAGGGGTAAGCTTAAAAGCGGCCTGGGTGCGCTTTTCATAGGGATTATCGATGCCTTTACCGGATTCATCGAGTTAATAAGCGAGCTGGTGCGCATCCTCAGCCTGACCTTCCGTCTCTTTGGCAATATGACCGCTGGGGAGCTCCTGATCTTGACCATGATTTTCCTTATCCCCTGGGTGGCGGCGGTGCCCTTCTACGGGCTGGAGCTATTTCTTGGCTTCGTCCAGGCCTTCATCTTCGGTGGTCTGACCCTGGTCTTCCTTGTCATCGCCGTTACCCCTCGGGAGGAGCATGAATAGAAAGGGGGACAAAGCATGGATGCAGAGGCCATGAAACTGCTTGCTGCTGGATTGGCAATAGGGCTGGGCGCTATCGGGCCTGGGATCGGGGTGGGCATTGCTGGCCTGGGGGCGCTACAGGCCATTGGGCGTAACCCTGAGGCTAGGGGGCCCATACTGACCAACATGATGATTGCCATCGGCTTCACCGAGGCCATAGCGATCTATGCCCTCATCATAGCCATCATTATGGTCTTTGTGGCTTAGGTAAGGGGCCGTCGGAGAGGGACTCGATATGGAGGGAATCGGCATCACGTGGCAGGGGTTGGTGGCGCAGCTTATTTGCTTCGGCATCCTCTTCGGCCTGCTCACCTTGGTGCTCTATAGACCGGTGCGGAGGATACTCGATGAGCGCTCGGAGAGGATCAGGGTGAGCATGGAACAGACGGCGCAAATCAAGGAGACGATGGCTAAGACCGAGGAGCAGGTTGAGGAGCAGCTGGAGGCTGCCCGCAGGGAGGGGCAGAATATACTGGCTCAAGCGGAGCAGGTGGGGGAGCGGCTCAGAGAGGAGGCCAGGGAACAGGCCAAGCAGGATGCTGAGATCGTCATCGCCAGGGCCCGAGGCGAGATCCAGCGTGAGCGGGATGAGGCCATCGATGAGCTCAGGCGTGAGTTTGTCGATCTGGCGATAACCGCTGCTGAGAAGGTGATCAGCGAGACCCTGGATCGAGAAAAGCATCGTCGGCTCATCGAGGAGGTGCTGGAAGAGGGTCCAAAGGGGAGCGGCTAGACATGGCGAGGGCTTCAGTGAGAAGGCATGCCCAGGCGGTGTTTGGGATCGCTCTGGAGCATGAGGACTTAGATACATGGCGGGGGGACCTGAGGCGGATATCGGAAGCGATGAAGGACCCCCTTCTTGTTGCCTTTCTGGAGAGCCCGAAGATACACTTCGAGCAGAAGACCAGGATTTTGAGCCAGCGCTTGGAAGGGATAAACCCCCTGGCGATGAACTTGGTCTTTCTACTGGTTGCCAGGGGAAGATTAGGCATTTCCGGAGATATAGCTGTTGAGTATGAACGCCTGCTCGATGAGCACCGGGGCCTGGCCCATGCTGAAGTGACAACAGCCATTCCCCTTGACTCAGAGGAGAAGGAGAGGCTCACCCATCGCCTGAGCGACATAATTGGCAAGGAGATTATGCTCGCCACCAAGGTTGAGCCCTCCATTATCGGTGGGCTCATCGCCAGGGTGGGCGATAAGCTTATCGATGGCAGCACTAGAAGCAGGCTTCGCGCTCTCCGCGAGAGCCTGGTGAAATAGAACGGAGGTGGCGAGATGGCTCGCACCCATGATATAGCTGCTATTATCAGGCAGCAGATCGAACAATTTGGCACCGCGGTGACCATGGTGGATGTGGGCATCGTGGTCGAGGTGGGCGATGGCATCGCTCGCATCCACGGGCTTTCCGGCGCCAAATACAATGAGCTGCTCCAGTTTCCCCACGGTGAGACCGCCATCGCCCTCAACCTGGAGGAGGATAGCGTTGGCGCTGTCATCCTCGATGATTGGAACGAGATCAAGGAGGGGGATGAGGTCCGGTGCACCGGCAGGATCGCTGAGGTCCCTGTAGGCGATGGTCTTATCGGCCGGGTGCTAAATCCGCTAGGGCAACCCCTCGACGGCAAGGGCCAGATAAAGTACGAAAAAACGCGGCCTGTGGAGCGGGTGGCCCCCAACGTGGTGCTGCGCAAGTCGGTGGACACGCCGGTTCATACCGGGGTCAAGGCTGTTGACAGTATGATCCCAATAGGGCGGGGGCAGCGAGAGCTCATCATCGGCGATCGCTCCACGGGCAAGACTGCCCTGGCCATAGATACCATCATCAGCCAGAAGGGCGGTGACCTCATCTGTATCTATGTGGCCATCGGTCAAAAGTCCTCCAAGGTGGCGCAAACGGTGGCCATTCTGGAGAACTACGGCGCTATGAACCATACCATCGTGGTCTCGGCCCATGCCTCCGATCCAGCGGCGCTACAGTATCTGGCGCCTTACGCTGGCTGCGCCATCGGCGAGGAGTTCATGGAGCAGGGGCGGGATGCCCTCATAGTCTATGACGACTTATCCAAGCACGCCTGGGCCTATCGCCAGCTCTCCTTGCTGTTGCGCCGTCCCCCCGGTCGCGAGGCCTACCCTGGCGATATCTTCTATCTCCACAGCCGCCTCCTGGAGCGCGCGGCAAAGATGGCACCGGAATATGGCGGCGGCTCGCTTACTGCCCTGCCCATCATTGAAACCCAGGCTTCCGACATCTCGGCCTATATCCCCACCAACGTCATCTCCATTACCGACGGCCAGATATACCTTGAGACCGACCTCTTTAATGCCGGGGTTCGCCCGGCGCTGAATGTGGGTCTCAGCGTCTCCAGGGTAGGGGGCTCGGCTCAGACACCGGCGATGAAGCGGGTGGCGGGGAAATTGAGGCTGGACCTGGCCCAGTATCGGGAGCTGGCGGCATTCTCTCAGTTCGGTGCCGCCGAACTGGACAAGGCGACCCGGGCCCAACTGGAGCGGGGGCAGCGCATCACCGAGGTCCTGAAGCAGCCACAGTATGCTCCCATGCCTCTGGAAAAAGAGGTGACCATCCTCTACGCCGTGATCAATGGCTACCTCGATGACATCCCGGTGGAGAGGGTCAGGGCCTTTGAGGATGGCTTTCACCGTTTCATGGAGACAAGCCGCCCCGAGATCGGGCGGCGCATCGCTGCGGAGAAGGCGATAAGCGCTGAGACCGAGGAGGCGCTGAAGAAGGCGATCCTGGAGTTCAAGGCTAGCGTGCCTTATTAAAGGAGGAGAAGTAGCAGCAATGGGAATAAGGGGGTGAGGGCCACTGGCCACCATTCGTGAAATAAAACGCCGCATCAGGAGCGTTCAGAACACGGCTAAGGTCACCAGGGCCATGGAGATGGTGGCTGCCACCAAGATGAGGCGGGCACAGGAGCGTACCATCGCTGGCCGTCCCTATGCCCAGAAGATACAGCAGGTTCTGGCTGACCTCGCCGCCCAGCGCCAGGTGGGCGATGAGCCTCAGCCACTGCTGGTTCGCCGGTCGGTGAACAGAATCGCAGTGGTTCACATCACCCCTGATCGCGGCTTATGTGGCGGCCTCATTACCAATGTCAATCACAAGGCGGTGAGCTTCATCCTGGAGCAGAGAGCCCCGGTGACCATCATCGCCGTCGGCCGCAAGGGGAGGGACTTCTTGGTGCGCTCTGGTCAGGAGGTTAGCGCCGAGTTCACTTACCTTGGCGACAGGCCATCGGTGGCCGATGTGTTCCCCATCGCGCGCGTGGTATGCGATGACTACACCAGGGGAATCGTCGATGAGGTATATCTATGCTACACCCAGTTCGTGAACACCATGATCCAGCGACCGGTGCTATGGCGGCTGCTCCCAGTCGAGCCGGCGGCTATTGAGCCGGGGCGGAACGCCGGCTATATCTACGAGCCTTCTGCGGAGGCAGTTCTGGCGGAGCTCCTGCCCCGCTTTATTGAGATGCAGCTCTACCATGCCATCTTGGAGTCCATCGCCAGTGAGCAGTCGGCGCGGATGGTGGCCATGCGCAATGCCACCGAAAACGCTAAGGAGCTCATTGGGGAGCTCACGCTCACATATAATAAAGCCAGGCAGGAGATGATCACCAAGGAGCTTCTGGACATCACCGGTGGCGCTGCGGCGCTGGAGTAAGACGGAGGGGGGTATCATGGCCTTTGAAAACATACTTGTGGAAAAGAAAGAGGGGATCGCTAAGATAACCCTAAATCGCCCTCAGGCGCTCAATGCCCTGAACCAGCAAACCTTATCCGAAATCCGGGCGGCGCTGGAGGATATAGATAAGGATGATAGCGTTGGGGTGGTACTGGTCACGGGGGCGGGCCGTGCCTTCTCCGCGGGGCTGGATATTAAAAGTATAGGCGGGCCTGTGGAGGGAGGGGATGTTGGCGCCGAGATCAATAAAAAGGCCTGGGCCACCATCAAAGCGATAGAGAACCTGCCCAAGCCAGTGATAGCGATGGTAAACGGCTATTGCTTAACCGGTGCCCTGGAGCTGGCTCTGGCCTGTGACCTGATAATTGCCTCAGAGCGTGCCATGTTCGGTGACACCCATGCCAGGTGGGGGCTTCGCCCGACCTGGGGGCTTTCCCAGCGACTACCACGGCTGGTTGGGGTTATGAAAGCCAAGGAGCTTTCGTTCACCGCAGAGATGATATCAGCCCAGGAGGCAGAGCGAATCGGTCTAATAAATAAGGTGGTTCCGGCGGAGAGCTTAGAGCCGGCGGCGCGGGAGCTGGCAGCGAAGATGTTGAACAACAGCCGGGGCTCCCTTGCCGCCTACAAAACCTTAATAAACCAGGGTATGAAGGTAGACTTGGCCACCGGGCTCAAGATCGAGGCAGAGACCCCCACCGTTATTAAAGATACCCTAGAGCGGCTAACATCCTTTGGTAAAAAATAATGAACCAGCTGGCGAGCAAAATACGAGGAGACAGATATGGCAAAAGGCAAAGTAGCTCAGGTCATCGGCACCGTGGTGGATATAGAATTCCCACCCGATGAGCTGCCAGCGCTCTACAACGCCATCGAAATCCCTCGCAATGGGGAGAAGGTCGTGCTTGAGGTGCAGCAGCATGTGGGCAACAACTGGGTTCGCTGCCTTGCCATGTCGCCCACCGACGGCCTGGAGCGAGGCGCTGAGGCTATCGACACCGGGGCGGCACTCACTGTCCCCGTGGGGCGAGCCAGTCTGGGGAGACTGTTCAATATCCTGGGCGAGCCTCTGGACAACATGGGGCCAGTCAAGGCTGAAGAGCGCTGGCCCATTCATCGTCCTCCTCCCCCTTTTCAGGAGCAGGAGACATCCACCCAGATGCTGGAGACGGGGCTTAAAGTCATCGACCTCATCACCCCGTTCACCAAAGGGGGCAAGGTGGGCGCCTTTGGCGGCGCCGGCGTTGGCAAAACCCTCATCATCATGGAGCTTATTCGCAACATCGCCACCGAGCACGGCGGTTTTTCCGTTTT
>CAYSLE010000025.1:0-13205 GCA_964431905.1 uncultured Dehalococcoidales bacterium
TTATCCCCTTTCCCTCCTCAACGGTGATCACCCCGTCCTTGCCCACCTTCTCCATAACCTCGGCGATGAGATTGCCGATCTCCCAGTCGTTATTGGCCGAGATGGCCGCTACCTGAGATACCTGCTCCTTGGCGGTCACCGGGGTGGACATCTTCTTGAGCTCCTCGAGGACAGCGGCAGTGGCCTTTTCAATACCCCTCTTTAACAGCATGGGGTTAGCCCCGGCAGCGATATTCTTGAACCCCTCGTGGATCATCGCCTGAGCCAGAACAGTAGCGGTGGTGGTGCCATCGCCGGCGACATCGTTAGTCTTGGAGGCCGCCTCTTTTATCAGTTGCGCGCCGATGTTCTCGAAGGGGTCCTCCAGCTCGATCTCCTTGGCGATGGTGACCCCATCGTTGCTGATTAGCGGCGGGCCAAACTTTTTGTCCAGGACCACAGTGCGCCCTCTAGGCCCCAGGGTGATCTTAACCGCATTGGCTAGGGCATCGATGCCCGCCTTCAGATGGCGCCTTGCTTCATCATTGAAAGCTATCTGTTTTGCCATTTCTCCCCCTTTAACTGAACTTAGCCAGGATATCGCTCTCGCGCAAGATCAAGTACTCCTCATCGCCCTCTTTGACCTCAGTTCCCGCATATTTAGCGTAGAGCACCTTGTCCCCCTTCTTCACCTCCATCGCGATCCGATTGCCATCCTCATCCAACCTCCCCGGGCCAACAGCGATGATCTTACCCCGCTGCGGCTTCTCCTTAGCGGTATCGGGCAGGATGATGCCGCTTTTGCTCACCTCTTCCTCGATGATCGGCTTCACCACCACCCGATCCCCTAATGGCTGTAGTTTCATTGCCACTTTCAACCTCCTATTAGCAGTCTCACCATGAGAGTGCTAATCATATTAACGCAGATTGCCCAAAGCTGCAAGTGAGCAGGTGGCCTTTCATAAGAATTGGCAGGCGCTGAAATATATTTGGGTTTCTTTTTTACCCCTTTTTCTCCTTCTAAGTCATTGTTAGCCATGAAAACATCCTTTGATGCAATACACTTTAACGTGTAAAATGGCAACCATGCCCGCGCGTAAGCGAAAACAGAGGGCCGAGTGGGGTGCCGAGGACATTCGTGCCCTGAGAAAGCATTTAGGTTTCACCCAGAAGGAGATGTCCCATGAGCTGGGCACGCGACAGCAGACGATTAGCGAATGGGAAACCGGCATGTATCGCCCTCGCGGCGCCTCCTCCAGGCTGCTGACCATCATCGCGGAGCGGGCTGGCTTTGAATACATGGCCAAAGCAGGGCATAGACGTCGACGCCGAGGCGGTGGTCAGCATAGCTCAGATTCAGGGCGAAAAGGGTAAGCCTTGCCGCCATGGGGCCTGACTTGGTCACCGACGGCCGAAGATTGTTGATGATGTCGGAAAACCGCTTGCTTCGGGGCGGCCAGCCCAGCGATCCCCTGCGGGAGTTGGGCCTTGGCACCAGGTACTGGATCATAAAAGTAGAGGGGAAGGCACATAGGCACACCTTTAGAGCAGGTTGACTTCACCCCAGGGCGAGGCTGCCCACCGATATTTGAAGCGGAGCTATGACATGATTAAGATAGGCTGCTGCGGTTTCCCCAAAGGGATGAGGCATTACTTCACCCATTTCAGTCTGGTCGAGGTCCAGCAGACCTTTTACAGGCCGCCACAGGTGGCGACTGCCCGGCGCTGGCGGGAGCAGGCTGCCCCAGATTTTGAATTCGCAATCAAGGCCTGGCAGATAATCACCCATCCCGCCTCCAGCCCCACATACCGTAAGGCGAGGCTGGATATCCCACGGGAGAAGGCAGCAGGTTACGGCTTTTTCCAGCCCACCGAGGAGGTGATGGCAGCCTGGCGCAGCACCAGGGAGATCGCTGAGGCCCTTGGCGCCAAGGTTATCCTCTTTCAATGTCCCCCAAGCTTTAGGGAAGAGGCGCGTAATGTGGAGAATATGCGGAGTTACTTCAGCGCCGTAGAGCGAGGGTTCCTCTTCGTCTGGGAGCCGAGGGGGGATTGGAGCGATGAAAGGATCAGGGCGATGTGTCAGGAGTTGGACCTGATGCACTGCGTGGACCCTTTCTACCGAGAACCCTTACATGGCGCTGTCAACTACTTTCGATTGCACGGCGGGCCGGGCTACCGTCATCGATATACCGATGAGGAGCTAACGTGGCTCGGCGATAGATGGAGGGAAGGCTACTTCCTGTTCAACAACCTTTCGATGTATGACGATGCCCTGAGGTTCAAGAGGATAACAAAGGGTGAGCGGTGAGGTTATCTATACTGTAGGGACGAGCGATCGCACCTCTGAGGAGTTCTTAACGCTGCTGGGGAGCCTCGGTGTCGAGGCAGTGGTAGATGTGCGTCGCTTCCCGACCTCGAGGTTTAGCTATTTCAAAAGGGATGAGCTTTCACGGTTGCTGGAGGGTAAGGGCTTCCGCTATATCTATCTGGGCCAGGAGCTGGGGGGATACCGGAGCCAGGGATACCGGGCTTATCTTGGAACAGAGGGGTTCAGAAAGGGTCTAATGAGGGTTGAGGAGCTGGCCCGAACCAATATAGTGGTTATCCTCTGCGCCGAGCGCCTGCCATGGCGGTGCCACCGGAGGTTCATTGGCCGGGAGTTGGAGCGGGATGGCTTCAGAGTGGAGCATATCATCGATGAAAGGAGAAGATGGATACCCCAACATCTCAGGGTGGAATAAGGGTGAACAGTCGCAGTTTTCTCTATGCTAGCGGCTATCCGAAATCGGGTAAAGGAGCTATATGCACCGCGTAACCGAAGAGGTGTTAAGTCGGGTTTGGCAGAGTGGCATGTTGGGCAACAGGGAACTGGTCACTGCCAGCGGCGGGTGGCTTCAGGTTGTTCGCCCGGGGAGGATGACCAATGTCCTTTTATCCTTTTCTTTCGCCTTGTCCCATAGCCAGCGATGAAATGCCCTCAGTGTCCCCTCATGCCAGCCTGAGGTTGGGCATCACGTCCAGGTCCCACTTTGAGGTTTCTCCAGCTTTGAGGTGAAAGTAGCCACAGGAGGCGATCATAGCGGCATTGTCGGTGCACAGGATGGGACTGGGGATGAGAACGGGAAGGGGGGAGCGCTGGGCCATCATCTGGCGAAGGAGACGGTTGGAAGCAACGCCACCACAGAGCATGATCTGGCGGGCGCCCAAGCGCTGGGCCACGGCCACCGTCTTGGCCACTAGAACATCAGCCACCGCCTCTTGAAAGCTAGCAGCGATGTCGGCTGGCGTGAGGTCGTTCCTCTCCTGCGCCAGGCGGAGAACCGCAGTCTTCAAGCCACTGAAGCTGAAGTCGTCGCTCCCTTTGAGCCAGGCGCGGGGCAGGCGGTAAAGGGAGCTATCGCCGTCAACGGCCGCGGCCTCGATAGCCGGGCCACCGGGATAACCGAGACCCAGGATGCGGGCCACCTTGTCGAAGGCCTCGCCGGCGGCATCATCCCTGGTCCGGCCCAGGGGTTGATATTCTCCATGCCCCTTCATCAGCACCAGATCGGTGTGTCCTCCAGAGACGATAAGACAGAGCGCAGGGAAATCCGGCGACCGGCCCTCAAGCCAGTTGGCATAGATGTGTCCCTCCAGGTGATTTATCCCCACAAAGGGGAGGCCTTGGGCCAGGGCGATGGCCTTGGCCATGTTCAACCCCACCAGAAGGGAGCCGGCGAGCCCCGGCCCCAGGGTCACCGCAATAGCATCGAGGTCGCCCCATCGGGCCCAGGCCTGAGTCATGGCCTCTTGGATAATAGGGATGGCAGCGAGAAAGTGCTGGCGGGAGGCCACCTCGGGGACGATGCCACCAAAGCGAGTATGGATGTCCACCTGGGAGGCGACTACGTTGGATAGTATCTTTATCCCATCCTCGACCACAGCCGCCGCGGTCTCATCGCAGGAGGTTTCAATGCCGAGAAGCTTCATCTTTCGCTCTTACCGCCCCTCTGCAATATATCAAATGTCACCACCGGTGTAAATGTGGACCGCCTTTTTTCAATACAGCTTAAACAGCGAAGATTTTTGACAGGTGTCGAGGGCAATGATATGATGAAGGCAAGGAGTCATCCTCCCAGAAGGAAAAGGGGAGTGGTTTCATTTTGTTTAGTGGCATCACTATTATATACTTAGTGCTTCTTCTCCTCTGTATAGTTGCCTCCGCCTTCTTCTCCAGCGCTGAGGCCGCCTTTATCTCCTTGCCCAAGACGCGGATAAAGCACATGGTAAGCACCGAGGTGAGAGGGGCGGAGCGTGTAGCCAAGATGACGGAACAACCGGAAAGACTGCTAGCCACGGTGCTCCTCTGCAATGAGTTTGTTCAGACCGCCGCTGCTGCCCTGGGGACGGTTATCGCCATCTCCCTATGGCGGGAGGATATAGGCGCATTGTTGTCCACCATAGCGGTGACGATACTGCTTTTGCTCTTCGCTGATGTCGCTCCTAAGAGCTTTGCCGTCAGGCACGCCGAGAGGATGGTGTTGGTCTATGCCTACCCCATGGAGGTGATCACTAAGCTGGTGTCACCATTGGCCGGGATACTGACCAGGTTTGGCTTGCTGGTCTCAGGGGGCGGCTCGGTGCCTCTGGTGAGCGAGGAGGAGGTCCGCAGCATGATCTCCGTAGGGCATAAGGAGGGCACCTTTGAGGATACCGAGGCTGAGATGCTGCATAATGTCTTCGATTTCGGCGACCGCAGCGTCCGCGAGGTGATGACGCCTCGAACTGAGGTCATCTGGATCGAGGCGGGGATCAAGCTGAGTGATTTCCTTGACATCTACGCTGAATCCCCTCATACCCGCTTCCCCGTCTATCGCGATAGTATCGATAATGTGGTCGGCATCCTGTCGATAAAGGATGTGCTCATGGCCCAGGCCAAAGGTTCGCTAAGCAGGGACAGCACGATCGATGGGCTGGTGCGTCCAGTTTACTTTGTCCCCCAGACCAAACGCATCGCCCAGCTTTTCGCCGAGATGCAGTCCCAAAACTACCACATGGTAGTGGTCGCTGACGAGTACGGTGTCACCAGCGGCATTGCGACCATGGAGCAATTGGTGGGTGAGATCGTAGGCCGCTTCGGGGATGAGCTGACGGCTGAGGCCAAGGATTTCCAGTTCATCGATGAGCAGACGGTTCAAATCGATGGCAGCATGCGGGTGGAGGATGCCAATGAAGAGCTAAGCTTGGGATTACCCCAGGGCGAATATGACACGGTAGCTGGTTTCATCCTCAGCCTTCTCGGTTACATCCCTAAAAAAGGGGAGCAGTTGCGCTATAATGGCCTGAAGCTGGTTATTGCGGAGATGCGCGGGCTGAAGATCGAGAAAGTCCTGGTGACCAAGGAGTAGTATGCAGCGGCTGCGCATCACCTTTTCCCGCGGCGAGGAAGTGAAATACATCAGTCATCTTGACATAATGCGACTGTGGGAAAGGGCCTTACGGCGCGCCGGCATCCCGATAACCTATTCTCAGGGATTCAGCCCTCATCCCAAGATCTCTATTGCCGCTCCCCTGCCCATCGGGGTAACCAGCGATGCCGAGCTGATGGATATCCAATTGAGGAAGAGGGTCTCTCCTTACCTCTTCATCAAGACGGTAAGCGCAGAGCTGCCCAGAGGCATCGGCCTCCTCGGAGTGGAACAGGTGGCGCTGACACTGCCATCGCTGCAATCGCAGATGAGGCAGGCAGAATACCAGGTTGAAGTGGCGACCGAGAGGGAGATCCAGGAGGTGGAGGATGCGCTTCATTCCTTCTTGATGACAAAGGAGTTCCCCTGGCAGCATGAGAGGGACACCGGCATCCGCCGCTACGATCTTCGCCCCTTGGTTTATGACCTCTGGCTCACCGGTCGGCGTGAGTCGCGGTGCACCTTGGGGATGCGCCTGCGTACCGATAGCACCGCCACCGGGAGGCCGGAGCAAGTGACTCTGGCCCTGGGCTTTCCCCATCGCCCAACATCGATCCACCGCACTAAGTTGATCCTAGCTGGTTTTTCGAACTCTTTGAAAGGTCAAACAAAGAAAAACCAAGGCCACTAATAACTGGAAGTCAAACAGGGAGAAACTACAGCCGTGAGTAGAGCGAAAAATGGCTGAACTGGATCGAAACCAACAGGAGGAGGCTAAAGCTTATGCCAGGACTATGCGCCGCCTCTCCTTCCTGGAGTTGGGGCTCGGCGGTATCTGCATCCTGACCCTTTTGTTGACCCCGCTCTCCATCGGCCTGCGCAACCTGCTCGATTTTCCCTGGCCATTGCCGGTGGCTCTATATACGGCAACCCTGATGATATGCTTCATGATATTATCCATCCCCCTCAGTTTCTATAGAGGGTTTGTACTCCCCCACCGCTTCGGCCTATCGGTGCAAAATGTCAAGGGCTGGCTTCTCGACGAGGTCAAAGCGGGAGTTATCGGCTTTGTCCTGGGGATCGGGGTCATGATCCTGCTCTATTGGCTGCTGGGGAGTTTCCACCTGTGGTGGCTTTTCGCTGCCGGCTTCCTCATTCTATTCACAGTAGTGATGGCCAATCTGGCCCCGCTCCTAATCGTGCCCCTCTTCTACAAAATGGAACCCTTGACTGACGCCAGCCTAAGGGAGAGGCTGATGCGCCTTGCCCAGAGAGCGGGGACAAGGGTCAGGGACATCTTCACCATAAATCTGAGCAGCAAAGCCACCATCGGGAATGCCGCCCTCATGGGTCTGGGGAACACCAGGCGCATTGTCCTGGGCGATACCATACTGGACCGCTACTCTCCAGAGGAGATCGAGGTGATCATGGCTCATGAGTTGGGGCACCATGTCCACCGCGACATCGCCAAGCTCATCGCCCTGGAGTCAATAACCATCGTGGTGGGGTTTTACCTTGTGGACCTGGCGCTGCGGGCGAGCGTGCCCTACTTTGGCTTTACCGGCATTGCCGATGTCGCCGCCTTCCCCTTGCTGGCTCTGGTGCTAGGGGCCTTCGCCTTTCTCCTGGAACCGTTGAGCAATGCCTACAGTCGCTATCTAGAGGGGTCTGCCGATGACTATGCCCTGGCCCTGACCGGCAATCCCCAGGGATTTATCTCAGCGATGACCAAGCTTACCAACCAGAACCTATCCGAGGCCCAGCCCAGCCGCTGGGTGGAGATATTCTTCTACGATCACCCACCATACTTTAAGCGGGTGGCTCGGGCCCGTTATCAAGAAGAAGGAGCGAGATGAGACTTATTCTGGTGAGGCACGGTGAAACCCTGTGGAACCGGGAGAATCGTATTCTGGGGCATACCGAGATCGAGCTCACAGAAAAAGGGAGGAGACAGGCAGAGCGGCTGGCACTGGCGATTAAGGACAAGAGGGCGACTGCCATCTACACCAGCCCGCTGCGGCGTGCCCGAGAGACGACCGATGAGATCGCCCGCTTCCATCGCCTGGAGGTGATACCCGACGACGCGCTTAAGGAGTTAGATGCCGGGGAGCTGGATGGGCTGACCTTTGATGAGGTTATGAAGCGCTATGGCGATTTTCTGAAGCAGTGGCTGGAGGACATCCCATCCCTAAGGATGCCCGGCGGGGAGTCCTTGGCCGAACTCAATGAGAGGGCCTGGAGCGCGGTGGAGAGAATAGTCAACCATCACCCCGATGGGGAGGTTATCCTGGTCAGCCACAGCTTTGTCCTCATGAGCATCATCTCGCGGGCATTGGGGATGAGCCTTTCCAATTCCAGGAGGCTGCGGCTGACCGTGGCCTCGATAAGCATCCTCGACTTCGGCCAGCGTGGCATCTCCCTGTTGCAGTTCAATGATACCTGCCATTTGCAGGGGATCGATTGATGCAAAGCTTAAGGCAACACGTTTTCGACTTCATCCAACGAGAGGGGCTTATTCAGGGCGGGGAGGCCCTTTTGGTGGGCGTCTCCGGCGGCCCGGACTCGGTGTGCCTGCTTCACATCCTTCACCAACTCCGGGAGGCTCTTAGGGTCAGCCTTCATGTGGCCCATCTGGACCACAGGCTAAGGGGGGCCGATTCCGCTGCCGATGCCGTGTATGTCTCCCGGTTGGCGCAGCGCCTGGGGATTGCGGCCACGGTGGAGCAGAGCGATGTCAAGGCTTACCGCAAGGAGCGCCGCCTCTCACTAGAGCAGGCAGCCAGGGAGGTGAGATACGATTTCTTCTGCGAGGTAGCGGAGTCCGTCGGGGCCAAGCGCATCGCCCTGGGGCATACCCAGGATGACCAGGTGGAGACCATCCTGATGCACCTGGTGCGCGGCACCGGCCTAGCCGGGCTGCGGGGGATGCAGCCCATCAGCGCCTGGCAAAAGAGGCATGGTGGCGCTTTGCTGGTGGTGAGGCCCCTTCTTGAGGTCGCCAGAGCCCAGACCGAGGAATACTGCCGGGCCCACAACCTTGAGCCCAGGAGCGATTTCTCCAATTTCTCGCCCTCTTTTTTAAGGAATCGCCTTCGCCACGAGCTTATCCCTCTTCTTAGAAGCTATAACAAGAATATCAGCGCCGCCCTGCTGCGCACCGCCCGTGCCGCCGCCGATGACCTCTCCTTCCTCGAGGCCCAGGTCTCTCAGGTGTGGCAGCAGGTGGTAACGGAACAGCCCAACGGCCTCCTTCTCAATACGGAGGCACTGCTATCGCTTCACCCCTCGCTCCGGCGGCACCTTCTGCGACGCGCTTTGGCAGTGCTTTTGGGCGACCTCGCCGATATCGAGTCCATCCACATCGAGAAGATGATGGAGGCCCTGTCAAAGCCGGCGGGGAAAAGGCTGTCTCTGCCCCGCGGCCTGCTCTTCCATGTCGGTTACAACACCTGCCTGGTGACAAAGGGGGCTTACGATATTTGCCCCTTCCCTGCCTTAGAGGGGGAACATAAGCTACAGGTGCCCGGGGATACGATGATACCGGGATGGAGAGTGAGGGCAAACATCGTCTCGCTTGGGGAGAAGGCTGAGGGCTTCAGGGCCTGTCTCGACCTGGATGAAGCTGGAACCGATCTGGTGGTGCGCTCCCGCAGGGCTGGCGACCGCTTCCAACCGCTGGGGATGACGGAACCAAAGAGGCTTCAGGATTTCATGGTCGATGCCAAGATACCGCGCTCCTGGCGCGATCGGGTGCCGCTGGTCTGCTCCCCTCAGGGCATCCTGTGGGTGGTGGGCTGGCGCATCGCCGAGCGGGTGAGGGTCAAGGATTCAACTAGGCGAGGCCTTCTTCTTGAGTTCCAGCAGCTTTAGCCTTGCCTCCTCTCTCCGGCCGCCAGCGGAGCCACAGCGCCAGCCCCACAGTCACCAGGGCCAACACCGCAATATGGATCTCCGCCTGAAGGGCGGTTAGATGTCCTGCCTGCACCAGGAGGATGCCATAGTTAAGCGCGAAGTGGAGGAAGACAGCCAGCAGGTAGAACTGCCACACTTTACCTTGGAATAGCCCATAGGCAGCGATGGCGGTAGCCCCGATGTGGAAGGCCACAGAGAAGAACCTCTCCCAGAAGCCGAGCAGGGCGTTGAAGCCGAAAAGCTCAAACGTGGCCCAACTCCAGCCCGAGGCGAATATGGTGTTCAGTGCCCACTGTGCCTCAAAGATACCGAAGCCAGCCCCGGCTATAGCCCCGACAATGAGTGCCAGCTTAGCCTCTCCGGGGCGTCTCCACCTGAAGCAGACCAGCGGCGGTAAAAGCTTGGCCGCCTCCTGAACCAGCCCGCTGATGAGCACCGCCGGTATGCCAGCAAGCAGGATCCAGCCTAGGAGGGTATCCTCGCTCCAGAAGTGGTTGAGCGCATCTCCTATCCAGATCTGTAAAGGGATTTGAATGAAGCTGACGGCGGCCAGGGTGAGAATGGCGCTGGAGATGAAGACCGGGAGCATAGCGGTGACGAGAATGGGAACACGAAGCGTCAACCTCCGCAGCGGCGGAGCGAAAGCGGAGAGCCACACCGCACCAAAAGCGAAAGCGAGGCCTATCCCCCAAGCGCTGGGGGTTTGAAAGAAGGAGACAAAGAAATCCCACGCTATTTGTGCCAATAAGCCCCCGATGGCTGTCTACGGATGGTCTGTCAGCAAAAAGATAGTGGCCCCATTATCGTATTTGACGAGGTAGTGTGGCTGGTCCACGCCGTACCACACATACTGTTTTTGTGCGCCGCCCTCGATGGAAAACTCCAGATTGTAGCAGTTGAAGCTCCCCGCCGGTGTCGTCACATCCTCTTCGCCGACCACTTTAACGGTGACCTTCGAGGTCAGACCATACAGGGAGGCAACATTGGTGAAGCTGGCGATGTAGCCGACCTCATACGGGATGGCGCGGAGAAGGAAGAGTACCTCATCGTTGTCATAGGCGTTGTCGGGAATTTCAAACGTGGCGCTCTGTTCATCGCCATCGATGGTGGCGGTAACACTGACCTGGCCCTCGCTGTAGATGGTTACCACACCCAGCACTCCCTCAGGCGTCTGTATAGTCTGGTTACCGGAGATGGGCTTGAGGTCGGCTGCGCTGACATTCACTGTGGTATGCTGAACGGCTTCCTGAGCACTAATCTCGAAATGCTGTATTAGGAGGTAGGTATTGTTTCCCTTTTGGATTGTCAGCTCACCGGTGGCTATGGTGCTGCCATCCTGATCCTCGATGGTGTAAGTTGTGACCTCATCATCAGGCCAGGGAATCTGGGAGATGGTAAGGGTTGGTACCGCTGGCTGGCCGCAGCCGGCTAGAGCAAGGCAAACCACTGTGAGCAACAACAGAATAAGTACCGATCTCTTCACAATTCTCCTTTCACATTATTCGCTTCAGCCTGGGGTTGGGGGTGATGCCTGGGATCCGGCCCCGCTTGGCGATGGGCCTGCCCTCAATCTCGTGGAGGTCGGCGGTGAAGTCGATGGGCCTGGCGCCGCTGATGTAGCTCCCCACGCCAAAGCCATCGACAGGGGCACCGCTCTCCACAAAGTGTCTTATTCGATCCGGGTCCAGCCCCCCGCTGACGAAGATAGCCACCTCCTCGAAGCCCGCCAGATCGAGCCGGGCCCTCACCTCCTTCACCAGGTCGGCGGTGACCCGGCCCCGCTCCGCTGGGGTATCCAGGCGCACCCCTTGAAGACGGCCGCCCAGCGCCTGGGCCACGATGACGCTTTCCTCAGCCTCGTCCCTGAAGGTATCGACCAGGGAGATGCGAGGCACGCCGGGCGGCATGTGCTTATCGAAAGCCAGGGTGGCTTTTGCCGTGTCGCCCAAGATCAGAATAAGGGCATGGGGCATGGTGCCCGAGGCCTCGATGCCGGCGATTTTGGCGCCGGCGACGCTGGAGCATCCGGTGCAGCCTCCGACCATGGCAGCGTAGTCCAAGACCCCGGCGACCAAGGGGTGAACATGGCGGGCGCCAAAGCTGATAATCGGAGTCCCATGGGCAGCGTCGACACACTCCATCGCCGCCGTAGCCCAGCCGCTGCCGTGGGCCAGGATACCCAAATAAGCGGTCTCGTATAAACCGTAGCTCTGGTAGGGCGCTGTTATCCGCAGCACCACCTCCTTCCTGACGAAGGGCTCCCCATCGGCGAGGGCCCACACCTCACTGCCCGGGGGCAAAACGCTGGAGAGCAGAGCCTTGACCTCCTCCATACCACAGAGGACCCCCGCCCTTGAGGCAAAGACCTCCATAGTCGCCACCGGGTTAAGACCTTCTTTACGCAAAATCTCTATGGTTCGGACGAAGTAGATGTCGGCGGTCTCCCCGGAGATGATGGCATCATGGGTCTCGAACTTAGACTCGATAAGCTTCGACGGGCGAACCAGCTTGGCGCCCAGGACCTTCTCCATGTGTTCCAGGGCAAAACGGTGGGCCTTTTCATCGAAGGAAGCAACACAATCGACGGGCACCTCCACTTCATAGTCGCGGTTTCTGGCGTTGGCCACGGTATGCATCACGCAGATGTCGGTGCATACCCCGCAAACGATCAGCTTCCCCGGCTTCAGCGGCTTTAGCTTCTTCTCCAGGTCGGTGCCGAAGAAGCCGCTGTAGCGCTTCTTAGGGATTATCTCCCTGGGATATCGAGCAAGCTCGGGGATGACCTCGGCCTCAGCGGTGCCGGCCACGCAGTGACGGGGGAACATCCTGAACTCATAGTCATCGGGGTCGTGATGATCGCAGATAAAGAATATTTTAGAGCCCTTCTCTATCTCCTGTTCCAGGAGCCGCTGGATATTAGGTATGACGCGGCGTGCCCTCTGGCCGCAGTAGAGGGGATAACCCTCCTCTAGAAAGCCACGCAACATATCGACAACAAGAACAGCATTAGCCATAGCTTCCACGCTCCTCGGGTTTAGTTGGCTACAATCTTAATATATCTGAGGGAAAAGTCAACCCAGTCCGTCCCCAGAAGGCGCTAAATCGGCGCACCCCATCCTGCCGAAGCTATGGGAGGGAGCGAAACCGCATCCTCAGCAGTCCTTTTACATCGTCAAAGGCCGTCCTGGGGATGGAGACCCTGGAGTCAGGCCTCTCTACCCAGGCGACGGGGATATCCTTGATGCGATAGCCCTTTTTCTCGGCGAAGAGGAGAAGCTCGGTATCGAAGAACCACTTCTGATCCCGGATAAGGGGTATCAGCTCACGAGCCGCCTTGATGCTCAGGACCTTGAACCCGCACTGGGCATCGGAGAATTTTGTCCGGAACATGGCTTTGATCAGGAGATTGTAAATCCTCGAGGTGAGTTCACGCTTAAAAGAACGCTTCACCGAAGAGCCGGGGGTAAGTCGCGAGCCGATGGCGATGTCACAGCCCTCCTCGATGGCTCGGATGAGTTTAGGGAAGGCTCCGAGGTCTGTGGAGAGGTCGACATCCATGTAGCTTACAATATCGGCATTGCTCTCAAGCCACGCCTGGCGCAATGCCCGCCCCCGGCCCTTTTCCTGGAGATGGATGGAGATGACATCGGGATGCTTTCGCGATAGTGCCTGCGCTATTTCCCATGTTTTGTCGGTAGAGGCATTATCGGCGATGACGATCCTCCAGCGATGGGCCAGATTTCCCTCCAGGAACTGTCTCAGAGTAGCTATGCTTTGAGCCAGGACCCGCTCCTCATTATAGACGGGGACAACCACATCTACGGAGGCCACTCATCCCCCTCCCAGCCTAATCTTGAACCGCCGGCTAAATGAGAATGCTGAAAAGGTCCTCCTGTCATTGCCAGCCCTTCGCTTTCTGTCATT
>CAYSLE010000026.1:0-13158 GCA_964431905.1 uncultured Dehalococcoidales bacterium
GAGATCGAGTACGAGGTGATGCGGGACGCCGCCGATAACTGCATCACCGTGTGCAACATGGAGAACATCGACCCCATGGGAGTCCACACCGGCGATAGCATCGTGGTCGCCCCATCCCAGACCCTATCTGACAAAGAATACCAGATGTTGCGCTCGGCGAGTATCAGGATCATCAAGGCGCTGGGAGTTGAGGGCGGATGCAACATCCAGTTTGCCCTGGCCCCCCATCCGCTGTTAGCGGAGCGCTGGCCGCCGGGAGGGAGCAAGGAGGTCTATGAACATCTGAAGAACGGATGTCCACCATACTATGTCATCGAGGTCAACCCTAGGGTCAGCCGCAGCTCAGCCCTGGCATCCAAGGCTACCGGCTACCCCATCGCCCGGGTCGCCGCCAAGATAGCCGTGGGCCGGAGGCTGGATGAGATCGTGAATCAGGTAACGGGGAAGACGATGGCCGCCTTCGAGCCGGCGCTGGACTACTGCGTGGTCAAGATACCGCGCTGGCCCTTCGACAAGTTCGCCTTGGGCGACCGCAAAATAGGCACCCAGATGAAGGCCACCGGCGAGGTGATGGCCATCGACCGCACCTTCGAGGCGGCACTGCAAAAGGCGGTGCGTTCCCTGGAGATCGGTGGCAAGTCCCTGCAGTGGGAGGCCCCGGCCTGGGGTGACAAAGGCATACCCCTCGAGCCCAATGACCTTCGCCTCTTTGCCATCATGGCGGCATTGCGGCGGGGCACAAGCCCGGAAGAGCTATCGCTCAAGACAGCCATCGACCCCTGGTTCATGCACAAACTCCAGAACATCATCCGGATGGAAAAGCGCCTCCTCTCCGAGCCGCTGACCCCGGAGCTGCTGCGAGAGGCGAAGCGCCTGGGATTCTCCGATGAGCAGATAGGAACCCTGGCCGACCGGCTGCCGGAGCAGGTGCGAGGGCTTCGCCGCCAGTGGCGGATCCTCCCCGTCTACAAGATGGTGGACACCTGCGCCGCTGAATTCGCTGCCGAGACCGCCTACTTCTACAGCACCTATGAGGAGGAAAACGAGGCCGAGCCTTTAGAGGGGGATAAGGCAGTAGTCATCGGCTCTGGGCCTATTCGCATCGGTCAGGGCATCGAGTTCGACTATTGCAGCGTTCACTCCGCCTGGGCCCTTCAGGAAGCGGGCTACAAGAGCATAATCATCAACTCCAACCCGGAGACGGTATCCACCGATTTCGATACCTCAGACCGCCTCTACTTCGAGGCCCTGGACGAGGAGAGCGTGCGCGATATCCTGGAGAACGAAGTTACCTGCGGCGAGGGCAATCCCGGAAACGCCATCCCCCCCTCCATCGTCCAATTCGGCGGTCAGACCGCTATTAACCTCTCCCAGCCTCTGGCTAGCTGCGGCATGCCCATCCTTGGCTCCAGTGCCCAGGCTATTGATGAGGCATCCGATCGCCACCGCTTTGAGAATTTCCTTAATCGATTGGGCATCCCCCAGCCTCCGGGCGGGGCCGCAACCACCATCGAGGGTGCGCTCAACATCGCAAAAATCATTGGCTATCCGGTTCTGGTGCGCCCCAGCTATGTACTTGGTGGCCGGGCTATGGAGATCATCAATAACGCCACTGAACTGGTTCGGTTCGTCAATCTGGCTATTGAGCTTGATACCAGGCACCCTGTCCTCATCGATAAATACCTCGAAGGTAAAGAGGTGGAGGTGGATGCCATCTGCGATGGGGAGCGGGTGCTTATCCCCGGCATCATGGAGCACATCGAGCGGGCCGGAGTGCATAGCGGGGATTCCATGGCGGTTTACCCCGGCTTGAAACTGACCGAGCAGGAAGTGGAAACCATCGTCGACTATTCAACCCAGATCGGGGTGGCGCTTCGGGTCAAGGGGTTGATGAATATTCAGTTTGACATTATGCGCAATAGTGACGGAGGCTCTACAGTCTATATTTTGGAGGTGAACCCTCGCGCCAGCCGAACCGTCCCCTTCATCAGCAAGGTCACCGGCGTGCCCATGGTCAAGGTGGCCATCAAGGTGATGCTGGGACAGAGCTTGAAGGAGCAGGGCTACGAAGGTGGGTTGTGGCCAAAACAGAAGCTGGTGGCGATTAAGGCCCCGGTCTTCTCCATGTCCAAATTGGGCGGCGTTGATACCTATCTCGGCCCGGAGATGAAATCAACAGGCGAGGTTATGGGTGTGGACTACACCTTTGGCGCCGCCCTGGCCAAGGCATTGCGCGCCGCCGACCTTATGCTGCCTAAGGAGGGAGCGATCCTGCTTAGCGTCGCCGATAAGGATAAGCCTGAAGCTTTGCCCATCATCAAAAAGCTTTCCTCCCTGGGCTACAGGCTATATGCCACCGAGGGGACGGCAGCCATGATCGATGCCGCGGGGATGCCGGTGAAGCTGATCAGCAAGAAACTCAGCGAGGGCCATCCCAACATTGTGGACATTATCCGCAATGGCACCGTAGGCGGGGTGGTGAATACCATTACCGGCGAGCGCGGCCCGCTGAGCGATGGCTTTCAGATTCGACGCGCTGCCGCGGAGAAGCGGATCCCTTGCTTCACCTCCCTGGATACGCTAAGGGTTGCGGTGGAGGCCCTGGTCAACGGCGATCAGACCTTCTCTGTCCAGCCCTTAAGGGAATATCTAACCTGAGGCTGTTTGAAAATGGAGGTTAAAATTCCCATTGAGCACTTCAGGTAAGCAAACTGGCATAAAAGCGGCTTTTAGTTTACATCCTCTCCAATTCCTGCTAGCAGGAGTATTCAACCCCATCCCCTGTGTCCCCTTCCCCTTGGCAAGGGGAAGGGGAGGAGACTGGAAAGAGGGGCTAGCGCCCCTCTTAAACGCCCTGCTACTTTGCCCTGAGGAGAGTCAAAGAGAGGCGGAGCCTCTCTTACTAAAAATCTTCCCCCTCTCCCTGGGGGAGAGGGGGATAAAGGGGGTGAGGTTCTTAGTGATTGGGCGGAAAAGCCCGAAACTTAAAGCTAAAATCGAGGCTTTTCAAAATTAAGCGGCCTCGACCAACAAGAGAGGTGAGAGCTGAAGCCAATCCTCGCCCCTATCCTCTCCAATACTGAAATCCTGCCCGCTGTCCATCTCCTGTGGGCCCATGCCCCGCAGGTCGCCGCCAGCGCCCAGCCGGGGCAGTTCGTCATGGTGCGTTGTAGCCAAGACCACGACCCGCTACTGAGACGACCCATGAGCATTCACCGGGTAGCCCCGCTTTACGCCCCCACCGATCTGGCCCTCCTCTTCACCGTGGTCGGACGGGGGACAAAATGGCTGTCTCATCGCCGACAAGGAGATGTAATCGATATACTGGGTCCCCTGGGTAATAGTTTCCAGGTTCACTCCCACAAGCTGCTCCTGGTTGCCGGTGGCATGGGGATTGCTGCTCTAGGCTTCTTGGCCGAGAAAGCCACAGCCGACGGCCATCATGTAACGCTACTGTCAGGGGCCAAAACGCGAGACAAGGTTTATCCTCTTGATAGATTCATGCCCGGCATATCGGCTGTCGAGATTGTTACTGAGGATGGGTCGCTGGGCAAACAGGGCCTGGCCACCGATATTCTGGCCGACTTTGATCATATAGCCGGTCTTACTGCCGTTGACAGTGGCGACCTTACCGGCCCCGACCAGATATTCGCTTGCGGGCCTGTTTCCATGTATGAGACGATGGCTAGGCTGGATTGGCTAAAGGGGAAGAGCGTTCAGGTCTCCATGGAGGCGAGAATGGGCTGTGGATTTGGTGGCTGCTATGGTTGTGCCATAGAAACCAAAAGGGGCCTGAAGCTGGTTTGCCGGGACGGGCCGGTATTTGAGTTGAGGGATGTTATCCGGTAGCACGCAGAGGACGAAGCGGCGAAAAAGGAGGCGATGGGCATGGTGGTTACCAAAAAACTAGCCCTGCGCACCAAAGGCGAATGCGATTTGATAGACATTACCCCACAGGTCAGAGAGGGGGTTTTAGCCTCAGACATAAAATCGGGCACGGTAACCATTTTTCTCTCCGGCTCAACAGCGGCCATCACCACCATCGAGTTTGAATCGGGGCTGCTCGACGACTTCCGAAACATGTGGGAGCGGACGGTTCCGCGGAATATTACCTATGAGCATGACCGCCGCTGGGGCGATGGCAATGGCTACTCTCACGTCCGGGCCTCTCTCCTGGGCCCATCACTGGTAGTGCCCTTCACCGATGGAAAGCTCTATCTGGGCACCTGGCAGCAGGTCGTTGTGGTGGATTTCGATAATCGCCCCCGCTCCAGGGAGATCGTGCTCCAGATCATGGGCGAGTAGTGGACACCGCTGTCTCATAAATGTATAATGGGTTCAGCGAAATCAGCAGAAAGGACTTGAGGCATGAAAGCAGGTAGTAACCTGGAGCGAATTCTGGAGAGCGGAACCTTTGCTGTTACCGGCGAGCTTGGCCCCCCGCAAGGCGCTGACCCAGAGGTAATCAGGAAGAAGGCCAAGCTGCTTAAGGGAAATGTCGATGCTGTTAATGTTACCGATGGCCAGACAGCCATCGTCCGCATGGCGAGTTGGGCAGCTTGCCTTATCGGGATGCAGGAGGGGCTTGAGCCCACGGTGCAGATGACCTGCCGCGACCGGAATCGCATCGCCCTTCAAATGGATGTTCTGGGCATAGCCGCCCTGGGGATGAAGAACCTCCTCTGTCTAACCGGAGACCATCAGGCCTTCGGCAACCACCCTCAAAGTAAAGGCGTCTATGATATAGATAGCGTCCAGTTTATCCAGATGGTCAAGAATATGCGCGACGAGAAGAAGTTCCAGTCTGGCGATGAGATATCGGCAGAACCAAGGCTCTTCATCGGCGCTGCCGCTAACCCCTTTGCCGACCCCTTTGACTTTCGCGCGATTCGCCTGGCTAAGAAGGTGGCTGCCGGTGCCGACTTCATTCAGACCCAGATCATCTATAATGTAGACAAGTTCGCCAAGTGGATGGAGGATGTGCGCGACCGTAGCCTGCACAAGAAGGTCTATATCCTTGCCGGCGTGGCCCCCATTAAGTCTGCCGGTGCCGCTCGCTACATGAAGAACAAGGTTCCGGGGATGGATGTGCCCGATGCGGTTGTGGAGCGGATGGCCGGCGCCCCCAAGGAACAGGCCAAAAAGGTGGGCATCGACCTCTGTATCGATATAATCAAAGAGGTGCGCCAGATCGAGGGCGTGGCTGGGGTTCATATAATGGCTATCGAATGGGAGGAGGCAGTAGCCGAGATCTGTGACCGGGCAGGGCTGCTGCCGCGACCCAAGCTCTGAACCTGAATTGGGCTAAATCTAAGGGCAGAGAGGACGGTTGTTCTCTGCCCCTATTTTATTCGGTCTGCCTTTGGAGCACATGAACCCCGGTAGCCTTGAAGGAGGCGAAGACCTCTTTGCTCTCGGCCAGACCTAGCTCCTCAATCGATCTTCTGGTGACCATAGCCACCAAGGGAAAGCCACAGTCGATCTCGATCCGGGCCACAGGGCCGAAGGTGATTATCTTGGTTATCCGACCCGGGAAATGGTTCCTGGCGCTAGTTGTGGGCGGTGATAGGGCCAGGATGACCTCCTCAGGCCTAACGCAGGCCAACACCTCAGTCGCGGGCTCCAAGTATGATAGCCCCTCTATTACGCCACCCCCTATCTGTACTGCGGCCAACCCTTCGTCATTGGCGGCGATCACCCCTTCGAAAATATTCTCCACGCCGACAAACTGGGCGATCTCCCTGGTCTTGGGCCTGGTGAACACTTCTTCAACCCCTCCCGATTGAAGCATCTCACCCTGAATGAGCACCCCTATCCGGTGGGCCAGGCGCTGCCCCTGGGACAAATCGTGCGTGGCCATTATCACTGTGGTGCCCAGCTCCGCAATTATTTTTGCTATCAGTTTCTCAATTTGCGCCGTAGAAACAGGGTCCAGGTTCGCTGTGGGTTCATCCAATAGTAATACCTCAGGCTCGGTCACAATGGCCCTGGCCAAGGCTACCCTCTGCACCTCGCCCCCGGATAAAGTGCGCACATTCCGGCCTTCATAGCCAGCCAAGCCGACCATCTCCAGAGTCTTCATCACCTTCCGGTGCCGGTTGGGCTTCCTCTCCCGGCGAAGGCTCAGGCCGTAGGCCACATTGTTGTAAACGCTGGTGTTGAACCCAATCGGCTTCTGGAAGACCATGGCCATTCTCCGGCGCAGATGTAGCCTCAACTTATCCGAGGCACTGGTATCCTGGCCATTGAAATAGACCTTCCCTGAAGTCGGCTTTTCCAGGAGGTCCAGTATGCGCAGCAGTGTTGTCTTGCCGGCACCGGTGGGGCCGATTACGGCCAACACCTCCCCCCGCTGGACATCGAGGTCGATCCCGGTGAGCACCTCCTTTGGGCCATACCTCTTGCTCACCGATCTGGCCGCTATCAACTCCACCTCCCCTGAAGTCTGTTGACCAGGACGCTAACGATTAGCGCCAGCGTTATCAATATAATGCCTAGAGCCATGGACAGTTCAATATTGCCCATCTGTGTTTCCAAGGACATGGCGGTGGTTAGGGTTCTGGTGAACCCTTTTATGTTGCCGCCGACCATAAGCGACAACCCGACCTCAGCCACGGCTCGGCCAAATCCGGCGAGAACAGCGCTAACCGCGGCGAACCTTGCCTCGCGCATCATGGCGACTATAGCCTGTAAGCGGCTAGCACCCAGGGAGATGGCGGTCTCCCTCACCTGGGGGTCCACTCCGCTCAAGGCGGAGATAGTCAGCCCGGTGATGATAGGTGCAATCAATACCACCTGGCCTATGACCATCACAGCCGGGGTGAACAGTATGCCCAAGCCGCCCAGGGGTCCCGACTGGGAGAAGGTTATGAATACCAGAAGGCCGACGAAGACGGTAGGCAGGCTGAAAAGGGTCTGTATTATGTTTACCAGAAGCCGCTTGCCCCAGAAATTGTGAAAGAAGACGAGACTCCCCAAGGGCACAAATATAAGGGAGGCGATGAGCGTTGAGCTACCAGCTATCTCCAGGGTCCTCGCCGTTATGGAGTAGACGTCGGCATCCCCGGTGAAGATGAGACGGAGGGCGGTGACGAAGGCATCGGCAAGCTCACTCAACTGGCTTTTGACCTCCTACTATGGTGACACTATGCACTACTGGGAAGGAGGGCACCCCCACTGTTCGCAGGCGCCGCCGGTGCAGGGATTGAACAGCGGCTGGCCGTATTCCTCCACACCGAATTCAGCAATGAACTCCTGTATCTCCGGTGAAAGGAGGAAGTCTATCAGATTGCTCGCCATATCGATGTTGGTATTGGGGTGCATCTCCGGGTTTATGGCGATGACCGAGTAGATGTTGCGCAGGATGTCCCCTTGATCCACCAGCGACACCAGGTCGAGTTCTCCCTGGTAGGCGAGGAAGGTGCCGATATCGCTCAGGGTATAGGCATCCATCTCATCAGCCATTATCAGCGTCGGCCCCATGCCGCTTCCACCCAGAACATACCAGGCCCCGGAAGTACTGACCTCGGTATAGTTAAAGCCGGCACTCCTCCAGATCGCCTGCTCCTTGGTATGGGTCCCCGACTGGTCTCCTCGAGAAACAAACTTCGCTCTCCCGGCAAGACCCTGCTCCCTGATCGCGGTGAAGGCTTCCTCTGGGCTGAGGCCCATAATGCCAGCCGGGTCATCCTCAGGCCCGACGATAATGAAGTAGTTATAGGCGAAGCAGTTGCGCTCCAAGCCGTATCCTTCAGCTATGAACTGCTGCTCCCGCTCCGGGTCGTGGATGGTGAGCACATCCACATCACCCCTCTGGCCCCAGTCCAGGGCCTTACCCGTTCCAGCGTAGAGCACCTGGAGCTCGGCCCCATATCTCTCCTCGAACATCGGCTCTAGCTCCCCCCAGAGGCCGGTATCGTAAAGGCTGGTGGTGGTGGCAACCAGGAGCTTTTCCTGTGTAGTGCACCCCGAAGTCACTAAAAGGGTGGCCAGAACCAGGGCCGCAATGAGCGATAGGAATATCCTTTTCATGCCTTACTCCTCGATTTCAGCGTTATGGACAGGGGCAGGCAGGCCTCATGGGGGACGGGGGACGAAGAACACAAAATTGAGGCGCTCCAAAGCTAGAGCGCCTTGCTGCGGCATGTAATTCGACATCCTCTCTCCTTTCCAAACACGGGAGGCACAGGCATTTCTACCTGCACCCTCGAGACTTTAAGTCTAACCGGCTGCCTGCCATGCCCTTTTCGTTCTCACAAAGGCCTTTTGAATACCTTTCGCCAGTGCGAAAAAGGTTTAGGCCTAGCAGCTCGGAGAGCTCTTTCACTTTATAACACGGTTTAAGCCTGGAGTCAAGTCTTGACTTCGCTGCCAGCGAAGAATAGAATATTTTTGAAATGACTGGGTTATTTTTTGTCATTGGAGGAGCACCCCTATTGCAGCGGGGTGCTCCCTGACTTTAGAGGAGGGATCATGCAGTCGAGTCTTATCGGCAAGATCGAAAAAGCACACCGCTATGCTCAGGAACGGGGACGGATCACCTTTTGTGACTTCACGGCGAGCTTTCGGGGGGAGCACGATACCTACAGCCTTAGCTATAAAGAGGGGCAGTGGCGCTGTTCCTGTAGCTTCTTCTCCAAGCGGGGGCTATGTAGCCACACCATGGCGCTGCAAAAGATCTTGTCGGAAATGCTACCGGAACAGGCCTTCTCTTCAGAGGTCAGGGCTAAGCTTGGGCTCGACTAAGCCTATTTCCTGATCCGCCTCAGCTCTAGGGTGATCAGATTCCACTTGTCTAGGCAGTCCATCTCCATAACATCCGGGTTCCCCCACTCCGGGGGGAACCCACCACCGAACTGAAGCATGATGATGTAAGGGAAGAGGCCATGGTAGAAAAAGCCGCATAGCCCGGCGCTACTGTGGCCGCTCAGCTCAAAGGTATCCCCTACTTTGTGACCAGCGCTACATGTCCCTTTAACCCCTTTTATGGTGCCTACCACTCGATAGCCAAGCTGCTCCGCCAAGTTACACCTCCTTATTTCGAACGAGGCCGTTTAATTTTGAAAAGCCTCGATTTTAGCTTCCGTCCAATCACCAAGACCCTCACCCCCTTTATCCCCCTCTCCCTGAGGGAGAAGGGGAAGATTTTTAGTAAGAGAGGCCGAGCCTCTCTTTGACTCTCCTCAGGCCAAAGTAGAGGTCATTTAAGAGGGGCGCTAACCCCACTTTCCAATCTCCCCCCTTCCCCTTGACAAGGGGAAGGGGGCACAGGGGATAGGGTTGATGCACTGTTGTTTTAAGGAGCTATACTCCTGCTAGCAGGAGTGTGAGAGGATGCAAACCGAAAGCCGCTTTTCTGTCAGCTTGCTTACCCCAAGTGCTCAAAGGGAATTTTAACCTCCATTTTGGAACAGCCTCTCGAACACTACACCCCGCTTCGATATATGCTCAACTGCCTTCGAAACTATTCTCCATCGAAAGGCCATTACTGGTAAAGCTCAGGGCTGATGCCCTTCACATATTCCCTGACCTCAGCGGTGACAAAGAGTGAACCTGTAGCACAGATAAGGTCTCTGGAGCCCGCTTTAGACCGAGCGCACTCCACCGC
This sequence comes from uncultured Dehalococcoidales bacterium, assembly GCA_964431905.1. Taxonomy (GTDB): domain Bacteria; phylum Chloroflexota; class Dehalococcoidia; order E44-bin15; family E44-bin15; genus CAYSLE01. The sequence continues at coordinate 9,608 of CAYSLE010000026.1, forward strand.
CGAGGCCACGCTTTCCGCCACCTCCACCGTTACCCCCCATTTTCCCAGCTCGGCACGGAGTATATCAGGCTCAACAGCGCGGGGGTGGCGGGAGCGGGTGACAATGGCTAGGCTGGGTAGAGAAGCGAGCTCAGCCACGATGCCAGCAATATCCTTATCCAGGGATGTCCCTAAGATAAGGATCAAGCGGTCAAAAGCGAAGGACGTTTCCAGGGCCTGCCTCAGCCTCCTCGCAGAATCGGCGTTATGGGCACCATCGACAACCAGAAGGGGCTCATGCCCTAGAATCTCCAGCCGCCCCGGCCAATGGGTCTGGGCCAGCCCGCTTGCGATGGCGTCAGCCTTAATAGGGAGCGCCTCCAGAGCAGCTACGGCAGTAGCTGCGTTCTCCAGCTGGTAGTCGCCGAGGAGAGGTATGGTAAGGGTATAACTCCCTACCCTCCCTTGAACCTCAAAGGATTGCCCTTTCAAATCTGATGCCGATTTCCCCCAGGTAACATCCTTGCCTACAATGACAAGGTTGGCTCCCATCTTGAGGCAGACCTCCTCTATCACCGCCTCAGCCTCCCTTTGCTGAGGCGAACTCACCACTGTTGCCCCTGGTTTTATGATGCCGGCCTTCTCCCGTGCTATCTTCTCCAGTGAATCACCCAGAATCTCAGCATGATCCATGCTTATGGAGGTTATCACCGCAATCTCAGCCCTCACCACATTGGTGGCGTCGAGCCGCCCCCCCAAGCCCACCTCCAGAACCTGGAAATCCACCTTCTGCTCCATAAAGTAGGTAAAGGCGACCGCGGTCAATATCTCAAAGGTGGTGAGTTGGCCATAGGCCCCACTTTGATCGACCGCCTCAACCTCAGGTTTCAACCGCTGGACCAAAGTGGAAAACTCCTCCTGGGCAATGTTGTGACCATTGATGCTGATCCGCTCGCGGAAGGTATGGAGGTGGGGAGAGGTATAAAGCCCCGTCTTATAGCCAGCGGCGGAGAGGGCAGAGGCGATCATAGACGCAGTGCTTCCCTTCCCCTTGGTTCCGGCCACATGAATCGACCTTGCGGCAAGATGAGGCTCGCCCAATCGCTTCAGGAGTTCCTCCATACGCCTCAGGTCAAAGTTGGCCGCGGAGTAGAGGAAGGAGGGCAATTTCTCGTAGTCGGTGAAGCTCAGAACATACTTTAAGGCCGTGGGGTAATCCACGGCCTTATTATATCACGATAGGCAAAGGGGGTTTTAGGACGATTTTGAATCCGGGTTCGGGGTTTGCCTTTTTCACCTTTCTGGCTATTCACATTAAAGCTTTTCCCACAGAATCGCAACTACGGAGATCGTTACTTATGTTAACAAATATCCTCAGAGAAGGACTTATGTTAACTAATTCCTAATATAGCTTAACATATCTTACCATTGCTTCCAATTGCTCTGATTTTCGCCTTTTCCCGCTAACTCTAGTCAGATTTAGCTTTCTTTAACCATTCTCTAGGGTCTAATCAAAGCCTGTGTTATAATAATGCTGACCTGAATCCCTGACTAAGTGCCTCTATGTTTACGCACCTTCATGTTCACACCGAATATAGCCTCCTCGATGGCCTTTGCTCCATCCGGCAACTCATCTCCAAGGCCAAGGAGTTGGGCATGGATAGCCTGGCCATCACCGATCACGGCGCTATGTATGGCGTCATCGATTTTTATCTCGCCGCCAGAGAGGCTGGGATCAGGCCAATCCTGGGATGCGAGTTCTATGTGGCACCTCAAGGGCGCCGCTCCAGGGAACCCGCCGACAAAACCCCCTACCACCTCGTTCTGCTGGCCAAGGACAAGGAGGGTTATCAAAACCTAATCCAGCTCATCACCAAGTCCCATCTCGAAGGTTTCTACTATAAGCCACGGGTGGATCGGGAGCTACTGGCGGAGCACCACCGGGGACTGGTCGCCCTATCAGCGTGTCTACAAGGAGAGGTCCCCCGCCTCATCCTCGAGGGACGTGCCGAGGAGGCAACCAAGGCAGCCCGGTGGTATAAGGAGGTCTTCGACGATTTTTACCTTGAGCTTCAGCGCCACCCCATAGAGGAGCTGGATCAGGTAAACCCGGCGCTGGTCTCCATGGGCGAGGCGCTGGGCATCCCGGTAGTGGCCACCAATGATGTTCACTACGTCGCTAAGGACGATGCCTACTCCCATGAACTCCTACTCTGCATTCAGACAAACGCCACTATCTACGATGAGAAGCGGATGAGGATCGGGGACTCTTTTTACTTGAAGAGCCCCCAGGAGATGGCAGAGCTCTTCTCCGACCTGCCTCAGGCCCTGCGAAATAGCCAGCATATCGCCGAGATGTGCCAACTTGAACTGGAATTCGGGCGTCTGCTGCTCCCCGAAGTTGAGACGCCACCGGCCCAGAGCGCCGACGATTATCTTGGAGAGCTCTGCCGCCAGGGACTGAAGCAGCGTTACCTTCAGGTCACCAACGAGGTTGTAGAGCGCCTCAACTATGAGCTTGAAGTCATCCGAAAGACCAATTTCGCCAACTACTTCTTGGTGGTTTGGGACCTCATATCCTTCGCCAAAGAACGAAAGATCCTCTTTGGAGTTCGAGGCAGCGCTGCCGCCAGTTTGGTTCTCTATTCTCTGGGCATCACCAACATCGACCCGCTGGAAAACAAACTAGTCTTCGAGCGCTTCCTCAACGTGGAGCGTAAAGAGATGCCGGACATTGACCTCGATTTTCAGGATGACCGACGCGATGAGGTGATCTCCTATGCCGCCCGGAAGTATGGGTCGGATCGGGTGGCCCAGATCATCACCTTTGGCACCTTTGGCGCCAGGGCTGCCCTCCGCGATGTAGGCCGCGCCCTGGGAATGCCCTATGGAGACGTCGATCGCGTGGCCAGGATGGTTCCCTTCGGGCCGAATATGACTCTGGAGCGGGCCATGGAGGAAAACCCGGAACTGAATAATCTGTATCACGAGGATGAGGTGGTGCGCCAATTGGTGGACAATGCCAAGCGGGTTGAGGGGATCGCTCGCCACGCCTCAACCCACGCCGCCGGAGTGGTCATCTCCAAAGAGCCGTTGAACAGTTATGTGCCCCTGCAGCGACCGGTCAGAGCCGATGAGGGGGCGATTTTGATGACTCAATTCCCCATGGAAGCCATCGCCCAAATCGGCCTGTTGAAGCTGGACATCCTGGGGCTGGTGAATCTAACCATATTGGGCAAAACCAAGGAGATCATCGCCCAGACCAGGGGCGAGGACATCGACCTGAACCACATCCCGCTGGATGACCAGAAGACCTTCGAACTCCTCTCCTCGGGCGAGACCACGGGGGTGTTCCAGCTTGAGGGGGTGGGGATGCGCCGCTTCATTAAGGAGCTCAAACCCTCCTCTTTCAGCGATGTCGCTGCCATGGTCGCGCTTTACCGCCCCGGCCCCATGCAGCACATCCCCAGTTTCATCAAGGCCAAGCACGGGCTTCAGCCCATCCAGTTCCCCCACCCCGCCCTTTCTCAGATCCTAGAGGAGACCTACGGGGTCATCGTCTACCAAGACCA
>CAYSLE010000027.1:0-12476 GCA_964431905.1 uncultured Dehalococcoidales bacterium
GGAAAGGGCGGTGAACCATGTCCTGGAACAGGGCTATCGCACGTATGATATAATGGGTGAAGGCAAGACCCAGGTGGGCACGAGGGAGATGGGGGATTTGGTGGTGGGGAGGGTAGCTTAACTGTTGGGAAGGGGCAAGAGCTTAGGGAGATAATCGATGACTCAGGTCAAGCTTTATGATACAACATTGCGCGACGGGGCACAGCGTGAGGGCATATCCTTCACCGTTGAAGATAAGCTCCGCATCGCCACCAGGCTGGATGTCTTCGGCATGGACTTCATCGAGGGCGGCTGGCCTGGGGCAAACACCAAGGACGATGAGTTTTTCGGTAAGGCTAAGAGCCTGGCCCTGTCCCATGCCGTCCTCACCGCCTTTGGCAGCACCCGGCGACCCCATACCAAGGTAGAGGACGACCCCAATCTTCGCGCCCTGCTTGCCGCGGGAACCAAGGTGGTAACCCTGGTGGGCAAGAGTTGGGAACACCATGTCACCCAGGTCTTGGAGACCACCCTGGACGAGAACCTGCGCATGATCTCTGAATCCATAGCCTACCTCAAGTCCAAGGGGAGGCGTGTCTTCTTTGACGCTGAGCACTTTTTCGACGGGTATATGGCGAATGCCAGATATGCCATCGAGACGGTGAAGGCCGCTGCTGGAGCCGGCGCAGAATGTATCGTCCTCTGCGATACCAATGGAGGGGCTATGCCGGGGGAGGTAACCGCTGCCTTTGACGCCGCCCGCAGGGCGGTGGGCGTCCCTCTCGGCATCCACGCCCACAACGATGGCGAGCTTGCCGTGGCCAATACCCTGGCCGCGGTTAAGGCCGGGGCGACCCAGGTTCAGGGCACCATTAACGGCTACGGAGAGCGTTGCGGCAATGCCAATATGTGCTCCATCATCCCTGCCCTCAAGCTTAAGATGGGGATCGATTGCGTCACCGATGAACAGCTCACCAAATTGACTGAGCTTGCCCACTATGTAAGCGAAATAGCCAATCTGACCCTCGACACCCATCTCCCTTATGTTGGAGCCAGCGCCTTCGCCCACAAGGCTGGCCTCCATGTTGCAGCTATGATTAAATGGGATGAAAGCTACCATCATATCGATCCCGACCTTGTAGGCAACCGGTGGCGAACACTGGTATCCGAACTATCGGGAAAGGGAGGCATCGTATATAAGGCCAGGGAACATGGCTTAGAGCTCGCGGCTGATGGCAACCAGGCGCGCGCCATATTGGAGCGTGTCAAGGAGATGGAGAGCCGCGGCTTTCAGTATGATGGGGCGGAAGCCTCCTTCGAGCTTCTGGTCCGTCGCGCTCAGCCGGACTACCAGCCCCTTTTTGAACTGGTTAATTTCATGGTAGTGGTGGAGAAGAGGCGCCGCCCTTCTGCGGTGGAGAGCGAGGAACTCTTATCTGAGGCCGTGGTGAAGGTGAGGGTGGGAGACGGTGTGATCCATACCGCAGCCGAAGGGAATGGCCCGGTCAACGCCTTGGACGCCGCATTGCGTAAGGCGCTCTTGGTATTCTATCCCAGCCTTGAGGCAGTGCGGCTGGTGGACTATAAGGTTCGGGCCATCGAGGAGACCGCGGGCACTGGGTCTCGGGTGCGCGTTCTCATCGAATCCAGCGATGGGGAGCAGGAGTGGCGGACAGTGGGCAGCTCAACCAATATTATCGAAGCGAGCTGGCTGGCGCTGGCCGATAGCCTTGAGTACTGGCTGCTGAAAAAGGGAGTGTTAGCTCCGTAACAGTGAAAATGGGCTAGTGCTGTTGAGGTTATGTCAATCAAAGCCCCTCTCCTCTGTTTATGACATCAAGGCGCTAAGAAAATCTCGTCATTGCTCTTTCTTACGCCCAAACCTTCTAGGGAACCCATATTTGACGGCGACGGTCGGGGGTTTTACATTGTAAGAAGAAGGCTTTATGGAAAGTATAAGGGGTTTTCTAACTCTAGAGCGACCCAAATTGGGCCAGGCGGTCAAGGCAAGCATCATGCCCAAGGCAGGCGTTTTCCTGGCCGGGTTAGTGGTGATCATCCTCATCGCCCGATTCTTGAACCCCCAGTATTCCATTGCCCCGGTAGCTTGGCTGCTTTCGGTGGCCATAGTTCTACAAGTTGGTGCCTATTGGGTGCTCCGCCGGGGACGCCTTCTCCTTCCGCTCACTTGGTCCCTCTTGGTCGCCGACGTTGCTGTGGCGGCTTTGGTGATCTATTTCACCGGAGGGGTTGAGAGCATCTTCCTTTGGACTTACCTTGCCTTGATAGTAGCCTGGGGATATATCGCCGGTATGAGCGGATCGGTAGCTATCGGGGCGCTCTCGCTGGTTTCCCTGTGGCTTTTCGTTGGGTCTGACTCCGGCGGCATTATCCCCCATCATCAGCTTTTGCCCTTAGCCGAGAGCCTCTACCGAGACTTCTCCGTGGTCGGTCCTGTCGCTGCTATTGACTCCGTGGCTATCCTTCTGATGATCTGGCTGGGATCCCATCTGCCGGGGATTCGCCAGAGAGAGACCCTGAGGTGGGGCTATCTAAGTGGCATGAAAGCCTTTGTCGACGCGGTTGAGGCCAAAACCCCCCATACCAAGGGGCATTCGGAGAGGGTAGCTCAGTATGGGGTGCTTATCGCCCAAGAACTGGGACTCGAAAGGCAACAGGTGGATCTGATCAAAGACGCCGGGCTGGTTCACGATGTGGGCAAGATCCTTCTCCCAGAAGAAGTTATCACCGCTAAGGGGGCGCTGGAGCCGGTGCAGCAGGCGGCCATGATGAGCCATCCCCTCTTGAGCTATGAGGTGCTGGAGAGGACTGGTTTGTCGCCAGAGCTGCAGCTCCCGGTGAGGCATCACCACGAATGGTATGGCGGCGGCGGTTATCCCGACGGGCTATCTGGAAAGAGCATCCCGCTGGAGTCGCGTGTCCTTGCTGTAGCCGATGCCTTCGAGGCCATGACCGCCGGTCGCTACTATAAAGCCAGAATGTCCGTTGAGCAGGCAGCAGAAGAGCTGGCAAAGGGAAAGGGGACTCAGTTTGACCCCACCGTTGTCGATGCCTTCATCCGGCTATTGAAGAGGGGAGATGTGCTGTCTCTTGTGCCTAAGGCAGTTCCGGCGCCTTCGGAAGAGGAGCCGGCGAAGGTACCCCTGGCCCGAAACCAGTTGCCGTGGACACTGGGCATGATGACCATGACCCAGTTCAAAGCCTCCACCATTCTGTTTCGATTGGGTCAGGAGGTTCGCTCTATCCTCGATCTGGGAGTGGTCTTATTAAAGGTTCTATCCCTGCTTAGAGAGGTCCAGGGCTACAGTAACTCCGCTATCTTCCTCAAGGAGGAGACGGGGGACCTGGTGATGCAGGCCGCCATGGGCTACCGAATGCACCTAAAGGGGGAAAGGATAGCCAAGGGGGAGGGGATTGTCGGCTGGGTGGGGGAGCATAACGTGGTTCGGCTCATTCCCGATGTAACCGCTGACCGAAGCTACATAGAAAGCAGCTTTGCCAGATTGAGGGCGATGCTGGCGGCTCCGTTGTCTACCGAGGGCAAGGTAGTGGGGGTCATTGTTATTGAGCATGACATCCCGGAGGCCTTCACCAGCGATGACGCTCACCTATTAGAGGTAATTGGGCCCTACATTGCCGCCGTAATTGAGGTGGCTTTACTACACCAGCAGGCAAAGATTGCGGCCATATATGACAGCCTAACCGGGGTCCACAACCATCGCTACTTCTACGAACGCCTGGAGCAGGAGCTGACGCGCTCCAAGCGGCATGGGCACCCTCTTTCCATAGCTATTATAGACGTGGACAATCTCAAGGAGATAAACGATCTTTACGGGCACCTCGCTGGAGACAAAGCACTTCGAAAAATGGGGCATATCCTCAAAGAAAATGTGAGGGCCTCTGATATAGTGGCCAGGTATGGTGGAGATGAGTTCGCCATAATAATGCCGGAAACAGGGAGCGAAGCGGCGGGGAAGGTGATGAGCCGGCTCATGCTCTTTTTGGATGCCAGCAGAGTTAAACTCGATGGCGACACCTTCGCTATGCCACCCCGCTCCTATGGACTGGCTACCTTCCCCAGCGATGGTAAAACTCCAACGGAGCTTTTTGCCGTTGCCGATGCTCATCTATACCAGGCAAAGGCAAAAAGGGCGTAGCGCGCTACTCTGGGATCATCTCGGTTTCCCTAGAGGTATTATATACAGAGGTCTGGCCTCCTCGGCCAGACCCATCAGTTCTCTCACCTGCTCATCTTCAAAGGCCCCCACCATCACCGTGGCTAAACCCAGTGCCACTGCCTGGAGATGTATGTTCTCACCCACGTGCCCCACCTCCATGGGGACATATCTCTCGGCTCTTCTTCCGTAGCGGCGCCCCGTTCTGTGATAAAGGGCGCAGACCACGATATCCACCGGCGCCTGGGCAATGAATTCCTGGTCCAGGGCGGCAAAGGAGAGTTCCTGCCGCAGGTCTCCCCCCTTACGAGGCTTGAGGGAGTGATTCTTAACATCGTAGTGATACAGTCCTTCCTGAAGACCCTCGATGCCATCCTTGCCGATGAAGACGAAGACCTCTAGGGGATACGTGGCCCCAGCACTGGGCGCTGCCCTAAATCCTCCGCCGCCGGTCAACCCCTGGGCTGCCCATAGCACCTGAGAGAGTTGGGAGAGGGGCAGAGATTCCGGGGCATATCTCCTCACCGACCTCCTTCTGGCGATGGCCTCCTCCACAGACATCTCGCCTTTATACCGTGGCGGAGGCAATTTGATCTCCGGTAGTTGCTTTCCCAACATGGCTAACTCTCAAGGATTTGGGCGTTTGCCTCGGCGGCGATGATTCGGTAGACCTCCTGAAGGGGGAGGCCATGCTCCTGGGCGAGGAGGCGGCAATCCTCGAACTCGGGGGAGAGGCTGACCCTCTTCCCCTGGAGGCGCTTCACCTTCACCCTAACCCCACCCAGGCTGGAATCGAAGTGAACTAGTTCTCGCTCAGATTGGTGGCGCGCCATCCGCTGCACCCTGACCCCCAGGGTGGAGGTCTCCCGCAGGATGGTCTCCACAATCTCATCCTCCGCCTCCGGAGGTGCCAGGACGCTGAGCATCACCGCCGGACGATTCTTCTTCATCTGAATCGGGGTGAACCAGACGTCCAAGGCGCCGCGCTCAAAGAGGCACTCCATTACATAGCCGTAGAGCTCGGGGCTCATGTCATCGATATTGGTCTCAAAAAGGAGAAGCTGGCGTCCCTCCTCGGTCATTTCCCCTATCCAAAGAGGCAACACGTTGGGGATGGCAGCTACCTCCCGCATCCCTACCCCATAGCCGATGCGCTGCAAATGGAAGGTTGGATTTTCGAAGGAGGCGAGAGTTGTGACTATGGCGGCCCCGGTGGGGGTAACCAGCTCCCTATTGGCATCCGGGGTTGGTCTCATGGGGGCACCGGAAGAGGCGATGAGCTCAAGAGTCGCCGGAGCAGGAATGGGAATGACGCCCTGCTCGGTCTCCGCTGTCCCACTCCCCGTGGGCAAGGGGGATGAAAACAGGGCCTCAATCCCTAGAAGCTCAAACCCGATAACCGCACCCACAACATCGACAATGGTGTCTACCGCCCCTACCTCGTGAAAATGGACCTCATCCACCGGCAGACGGTGAACCGTTGCCTCCGCCTGAGCCAGGCGATGGAAGATACGGGCGCTCCTATCCTTTATTTCTGAGGATAGAGTGCTCTTTTCGATCAGATCGAGGATATCTTTCAAATTGCGCCGCATACCGGTGCCCTTCAAGGTTATGTTCACCTGGGTTCCGGTTATCACCCCCCGACTTGCGGGCTGAGCTGATATTCGGTAGCCTTTCAGCGGGAGCTTGGCCAGCTCTGCGGTCAACAGTTCAATGGGCAGACCGGCATCGACAAGGGAGCCCAGGATCATGTCCCCGCTCACGCCGGAGAAACAGTGGAAATAGCCGACCTTCAAGGCACTCTCCTCCCTTTTCGCTCGCTACCATAGCCGGCGAGGTCGAGAGTGACATAGGTATAACCCAGAGACTGAAGCTCAGCCACCGCTCTCAGGCTCCTCCCCACATCGCTGAGGAGCACCATATCCTCAGGGCTGGCCTCGATGCGGGCGATGGAGCCATGATGCCGCACCCGAAAATGGCGCAGCCCCAGTTTGGCCACGGCTTGCTCTGCCTTGGCCAGTAGGTCGAGGAGTTCGACGGTGATCGGGGTGCCGGTGGGGAGGCGGGTGGCCAGACAGGATTGCGAGGGTTGGTCCCAGTTGGGGATTCCACGACTTCGAGAGAGGGTGCGAATATCGGCCTTGGTTAGACCAGCCTCAAGGAGCGGGCTCCTGATCCCGAACTCCTGGGCGGCAATCTGGCCCGGCCTGTGATCACTGAGGTCATCGTAGTTGGTGCCGTCGATGACAACGGATAGCCCTTCCTCATCGGCGATGCGGCGCAAAGTGCGGAGTAGCCGCCGCTTGCAGTAATAGCAGCGAAAGGGGTCATTGGCCACAAAGGATGGGTCATCAAGCTCATCGGTCTCGACTATGATATGACGAATACCCATCTCTTCGGCTAGAGCTTGGGCCTGAGCGATCTCCGAAGCCGGGCGAATAGGCGAGGAAGCGGTAACCGCCAGCATCCGCTGGCCCAGGACTTCATGGGCCACCGATGCTAGCAGGGTGCTATCGACGCCGCCGGAATAAGCGACCAGTGCCGAGCCCAGCTCCTTGAGCTGGGCCTTAAGCTGCGCTAGTTTTGTCTCCACCTTTAGCCAGCACCATTCTTAACGCTTCCCTCACCGAATCGGCCGCGATGAGTTCAATCCCTTGGGAGGAAACACCTTTGGTTAGCCTGGGGAGCAGGCAGCTCTTAAAACCCAGCTTAGCCGCCTCGCTCAGCCTCCGCTCCAGATGGGGCACCGCTCTCAGCTCCCCGCTGAGCCCCAGCTCACCGATAGCCACCAGGCCGGGATCGATGGCAGCGCCGCGGAGACTGGAGGCGATGGCCAGGGCGATACCAAGGTCGGCGGCGGGCTCATTCACCCTTAGGCCGCCGACCACATTGACTATGATATCCTGATTGCCCAGGGCCAGTCCCGCCCGCTTGGTGAGGACTGCGATAATGAGAAGAAGGCGATTGAAGTCAATGCCATTGGCGGTGCGCCGGGGGTAGCCAAAGTTGGTGGTGCTGGTGAGCGCCTGGATCTCCACCAGAAGCGGCCTTGTTCCCTCAAGGGTGGGAACAATAGCCGAGCCCACTGCGTCCCTAGCCCGCTGCGATAAAAAGGCCTGGGATGGATTATCCACCTCTACTAGGCCGTTTCCCTTCATCTCGAAGATGCCCACCTCATTGGTGGAGCCAAAGCGGTTCTTCACCCCTCTCAGCAGCCGATAGGCACTGAAGGGCTCCCCCTCAAGGTAGAGCACCACATCGACGATATGCTCCAAGACCCTGGGGCCGGCGATGGCGCCATCCTTGGTTACATGGCCGGAGAGCAGGATGGGGACATCGGCAACCTTGGCCCATTGCATCAGCCGCATGGTGCACTCGCGGATCTGCCCTACGCTCCCCGGCACTGAGCCCAACTGGTCAAGGTAGACCGTTTGAATGGAATCGATGACCACCAGTTTAGGAGAGGCCCCTGTAAGATGCTCCAGAATGGCTTCCAAGTTGGTCTCAGCCAGGACGAAAAGGCGCTCACCGCCCACCCCCAGCCTATTGGCCCGGAGCCTCACTTGGGCCACAGACTCCTCGCCAGTGACATAGAGCACCGTTCCCCCAGTTCGGGCTACCATAGCCGAAATCTGAAGAAGGAGGGTCGATTTGCCGATCCCTGGGTCGCCGCCGATGAGCACCAGCGAGCCGGGCACGATGCCGCCGCCTAGGACTCGATTGAACTCAGCTAGGGAGAGGGTAAGACGAGAGGTCTCTTCACTGGATACCTGGGAGAGCTCTTGGGGCGGAGTTGACGGAAGGCGCGAAGGGCTGGTTGAGGGTGGCTTCGCTGTTTCCACGAAGGTGTTCCAGCCATCGCATTCTGGGCAGTGTCCCAGCCACTTTATGCTCTCTCTGCCACACTGCTGGCAAACGAAGACTTTCTGCCCTTTATCCACTTTTCGCCCTTTACCTGAGCTCGTCTGCTCCAAATTATACATTAGTCAACGGGGTGTCTCAATGGGCAGAGTGGTGCTGGCAATAGTAATTCAGCAATTATATACTTGACACAAGCCGACAGTCTTATTGTAAAATTGGGCCATGTGGCGATCGGTGAAAGAGTATATTGTTGCCGTGGGGCGTTGTTGGTGGGCTTTGGTAATCGGTTTCACGTCTGCCATTATCGGGGCAATCTTTGACATTCGGCAAGATTTAAATATCCCATTTTGGGTTTGGCCTGCTGTTGCGGTTCTTGCACTGATTATCGCCCAATTCATGGCTTTCCACCGAGTTAGAATTGCTCGCGACAAGTTACAGGAGCAATTGGATACCAGACCATCGATTGAAGTTAGCATTGCAAATAGTATTAGAGATTGTTATCTTGACGTGAAGAACTCTGGAGCAGTTGGCGAATTCAAAGCACAAGTGAAAATCATGAGTGGTGCCGAGCAAGCTTTGGGCCTACCTCAAATATATTCAGCATACTGGGTGGCAGCAGCAGGACATGTAGCACAAATCATGAGAGAGCATGTTGATAAGATTAGAATAGCAAGTATCGAGACTACTCATGTGCTTATGAAGCTTCGCCTATATTTCTATGATGTAGCAAATAGTAGAGTGAATTGGGTTGATTCTAGTAGCTGGACGCCAACGCAAGGCAACCAGATTGTAAGGCCAGAGTTTGTCTTGAGAGTCACAATTAGTTCCCGACCTAGTTTAAGGGAAGGGACGTTCATTAGATGTTATAAGTTAAGTCTTAATGGGTTGGAAGAATTACCACATTTGAATTTAACGTCTAAGCCTTTGATTGAGAAACAGAGTTGATGCTTAACCGTATGTTCTCAGGCCTGTTTTCATTGAGGGGACTTTGCCACCTGAAGCGTGCGGATCACGATGCGGTCATCCTCGCAGTCCACCAGCACCGTGTCGCCGGCCTGGAAGTCCCCGCGCAGCAGCGCCTCCGAAAGCGGGTCTTCCACTAAATCCTGAATGGTGCGGCGCAAGGGACGAGCGCCGAAGATAGGATCATATCCCTTCTCGCCGAGAAGGCTCTTGGCAGCATCGGTGACCTCCAGCTTTACCGTCTTCTCGGCAAGCTCCTTCCACACCTGGCGAAGCATGAGATCGACGATCTGCCTGATGTGGTCCCTATTCAGAGCATGGAATACCACCACCCCGTCGATACGATTAAGGAACTCAGGCCGGAAGAACTTCTTCATCTCGGCCAGGACCTTCTCCTTCATCCGCTCATAGGCCTGCTCCTGCGTTTTGGCCTCATCGATCTTGGTGGCAAAGCCTAGTGTTGTATCCCTTCGGATCAACTCAGCGCCGATGTTGCTGGTCATGACGACGATGGTATTGCGAAAATCCACCCTTCTCCCTTTAGCATCGGTGAGATGACCATCATCGAAGATCTGGAGCAGTATATTGAAGACGTCTGGGTGTGCCTTCTCAATCTCATCCAGGAGGATGGCGGAGTAGCCCTTGCGCCTCACTGCCTCAGTGAGCTGTCCCCCTTCCTCATAGCCTACATAACCAGGGGGCGCACCGACAAGGCGAGCCACTGCGTGTCTCTCCATGAACTCCGACATGTCCAGCCGGATCAGGGCGTCTCTGCTGCCAAACATGAACTCGGCAAGCACTCTCACCAGCTCCGTCTTACCCACCCCGGTGGGACCGAGGAAGATGAAACTGCCGATGGGACGCCTTGGGTCCTTAAGCCCGGCGCGGGCCCGCCTCACCGCTTTGGAGATAATAGTGATCGCCTCATCCTGGCCGATGATGTTGCGGTGTAGCACCTCCTCCATCTGAAGGAGCCGGGTGGTTTCATCCTTGGCCAGACGCACCACCGGGATGCCAGTCCACATGCTGACCACCTGAGCGATGTCTTCCTCGGTGACCACAGGCTTCTGGGCGGTCTGTTCTTGCTGCCACCCCTCCTGTATTTTATCTACCTTGTCGCTAAGCTTCAGCTCGCGGTCCCGCAGCTCTGCGGCGTACTCATACTCCTGGGAGGCAATAGCCCCCTCCTTGTTCCGGCGTAGCGCCTCAAGGGCCAGAAGTGCCTCTTTTAAGCCAACGGGGGCGGTGAGATGTCTGATTCTGACACGTGAGGCAGCTTCATCGATCAGGTCGATAGCCTTATCTGGGAGGAAGCGGTCAGGGATATATCTTGCTGCCAATGTGGCTGCTGAATTGATTGCCTCATCGCTTATCACCAAACGGTGATGGTCCTCGTAGCGGCTCTTGATACCTCGCAGGATGTCGATGGTTTCCTCTATCGAGGGCTCCTCGACCAGGACAGGTTGAAATCTTCGCTCTAGCGCAGCGTCCTTCTCCACATGCTTTCGGTACTCATCGGCAGTGGTGGCCCCGATGCATTGCAGCTCTCCTCGCGCCAGCGAGGGCTTCAGTATACTGGAGGCATCCACTGCACCCTCAGCAGCGCCAGCGCCGACAATGGTATGCATCTCATCGATAAACAGCATACAGTTACCGGCATTTTTTATCTCATCGATGACCTTCTTCAACCGCTCCTCAAACTCGCCCCGATACTTCGTACCGGCCACCAGCGCGCCGATATCTAGGGTCAGCAGTCGCTTGCCCCTCAAGGTTTCAGGGACCTCGCCGGCGACAATACGATGGGCCAGCCCTTCAACAATGGCCGTCTTGCCCACCCCAGGCTCGCCGATGAGACAGGGATTATTCTTGGTGCGCCGACTGAGGATTTGAATGACCCGTTCTATCTCCTTATGGCGGCCAATGATGGGGTCAAGCTTGTCAGCGCGGGCCATGGCAGTCAGGTCCACGCTCAGTTGATCCAGGGTCGGGGTTCGGGTGCTGGGACGGACGCCAGAGGCTTGGGGCGTGCTTTGACTGAGGAGACGCACTGTCTCAGTGCGCACTTTCTCCAGGCTGACGCCCAGGCTCTCAAGGACGCCAGCAGCCACACCCTCGCCCTCGCGCAACAGGCCAAGAAGGAGGTGCTCAGTGCCTATGTAATTATGATTTAGGCGCCTCGCCTCATCCACCGCTAGTTCGATAACCCGCTTTGCCCTGGGGGTGAGGCCGATCTCGCCGGTAACAGCTCTTTCCCCACGCCCTATTATGAATTCTACCGCGCTACGTACCCGGTCCAGTTCCACACCGAGGTTTGATAGAACCTTGGCGGCGACACCATCACCCTCGCGAACCAGGCCCAGCAGTATATGCTCAGTGCCAATATAGTTGTGATTGAAGCGCTGCGCTTCTTCCTGAGCCAGGGTAAGCACTTTACGGGCTCTCTCGGTGAACTTTTCGAACCTGCTCGACATCTACTTCTCCGTGGAAACAGATAGTAAGCTGGTCTCTAACTTATCCTATTTTAGCACACTTCTTCGAAAAAGAAAAGTGCCTACTCCTTCTCTCGCCATACATTTCGAACAAACTCCCGTTCCTTTTTGCGGCGCGGCAATTCCAGTCCGGCCTCCCTGGCATATTTGATCATCCTGGATAGTTCGGCCACTTTCCGGCCGACCCTCTGCACTCTGACCATGCCAAACATATCATCCAGCACACCGTGTTCCATAAAATCTGGCCTCCGCCCGTAGGCCATGGTGCTGGACACCGCCGCGCCGTGAGCCACAGGGATCATCTCCAGTGCCTGGATCAAGGAATAAAGAACGCTGATAGCCCATTCCATTCCCACCCCGAACCACCCCAGGGTTACGGCACCGCCGGGCAAGTTCCTGAAGCGGTGATTGAAAAAGGTGCTCTCCCTGGTTCTGGATACAAGGTCCACCAGATGCGGGCTCAAGGTCAGGTCCCAGGTAGGACCACCCAGAATCATCCCATCCGCCCGCTGCATTGCCTCGTAGACAATATGAAAATCGTCCTTCACCTTGCACGGCGCTCTATTCTCGATGCACCACTGACAATGTTTGCAGGCCGCGATTTCCTTATCCGCCAGGGTGATGAACTCCGTTTCCACTCCTTCAAATGCCCCCGCCGCTGCCTTCAGCGCTTCCTGAACTAGAGCATCGCAGTTACCACCCTTGATCGGTGTTCCAGAGATGCCTAAAATCCTAACATTTATGTTCATACTCTCCTCCTTTACCGAGATGCTCACTATAGATGGATATGAAGTGGTAAACCCTCGAGTCAGAAAAGGTAAAAAAAGGCTTCCCGGCAGTGGCATATTTTCCGCACCCCGTTGCCAGGGCAGTATCGTCTGCGCTGGGACGTTTCACTTCCGTGTTCGGGATGGGAACGGGTGGATCCGCCCCGCTCTAACCACCGGAAAGCCTTTTTCGACCTATTTGCTGCCATCTGTGAGACGGG
>CAYSLE010000028.1:0-12322 GCA_964431905.1 uncultured Dehalococcoidales bacterium
CGGCCTCGGCAATGGAACGCACGTTAGCCAGGGTTACGCCTCCGGAGGCCTCGATCAAACAACGACCCCGAGCCATCGCTACCACCTGACGCATCTCATCAATAGCCATGTTATCCAGCATGATGATGTCGGCGCCGGCATTCAAGGCCTCTTCAGCCTCGCTAACGCTACCCACCTCCACCTCTACCTTAAGGCTGGAGTGGGATCGAGCCCGTTTTACAGCCTGTTTAACCCCAAGTCCGGAAAAACGAAGCGCCGCCAGGTGATTGTCCTTGATGAGTATGGCATCGCCCAAATGGTGACGGTGGTTCTTTCCCCCGCCGACGCGCACTGCATACTTATCCAGCACCCTCATCCCGGGGAGAGTCTTTCGGGTGTCGGTGATCTGGGCCTTCAGGCCAGCCACCGCTTGGACATAGCGCGCGGTCTCGGTGGCGATGCCGCTGAGCCGGCAGAGAAAGTTGAGCGCCGTCCGCTCCGCCTTGAGGATGCTAGCAACCCGGCCCTCGATAATGGCGGCCACGTCCTTTTTTCGAACCCTGGCCCCATCCTGAATCAGGACCTTTACCCGCAAAGAGGGGTCGACTTTGAGAAAGACGGCTTTTGCCACCTCCACCCCGGCCAGCACCCCATCGGCCTTGACCAGGATGGATGCCTTGCCCTCAAGGTCATGGGGGACGAGCGCCTCGGTGGTGACATCGGCAAAGACGTGGTCCTCGGCCAGGGCGGCGTCTATCGCCTGCTCCACCTGTTTCCAAGATTTAAATAAAGTTTCGTCCATAGGCCTACAATCGCTCAATCGAGGTCGAGGGGGGTCTGGCAGTTGCGGCACCTTCTCACCCCCCGGAATACCGCATAACCGCAGTGGGGGCAGTGGTAGCGTTTCTCCTCCTCTTCCATCCACCTCTCGGTTCCCAGCTCCCGCCACGTGGGTATGGCACGCAGTATCACCTTCTTGCCCACGGGAAGGGGGAAATCCTGGATGAACTGGCAGGGGAAATCGTCGCATTGATGGCAGCCTTCGATACCCTTTTCCATGGTGCAGGCCCTGATGGGGCAGGTGCGGCAGTAGACGAAGAGCTCATCGGAGAGGCATCCCTGGCACTTAATTTCGTATACGGTTACGCCGTAGACTCCGGTCAGCCTCTCCTTGAATTTGACGTTGTTATCCCGGTGGGCCATAAGGATAGCGCAAACGCCGCAGTAGAGGCCACAGGGCGCCGCCAGCTTACTTTTGTCTTCCATATTCTCTCCCCTATAGGTTTTGAGAATCTTTTAGTAGCTGTCAGGTGCTGTTCCTCTCCTTTTCTTGCGAGAAATCTTCAACAACCACCTGATCAAATCGTCTACGAAGTGCACATATTCCGTAACCTCGTCATGATCTAAGGTAACGCTTTCCGGCCTGTGAACTAGGTCGTTTCGAATCTTCGCACCTCTTTCTATTCTCTTTAGATCAGGCGCCTTTTCCCCCGTTATAGATTTGAGAACATCTCCGTACAGCTTTTGTAGTGGAGGCGCGGGTAGTTCCTTCAGGATAAATTCCAGTTTGGGCTCTATTCTTACTAGAACTTCTTTGATAGCTAGCTCTGCTGCAATCGTTGCATCTATCCATTTATACCGCAGTCCGCTTTCCGCTTGGGCACGATGAAGATGGTTTGTCGCCACGAGAGGGGCTTCATCCTCTGATAGCAATTTTTGGATATGATCGGCTTTGGCCCGACCTAGGTGTCCTATTCCAAGTGCACTTATATATATTTGCAGCCCAAAGGGAACAAGATTCCAAGTTCTCCCATCGACAGACCATTCATTTTTGCAGTTACCTATGAGCTCATCCTGAATCTCAAAGTTGGGAAGCTCTTGCTTCATTAGGCCAACGACCTGCTTTATCGACTCAAGAATTGGCGCCGTCAGCTGGCTGAGGGCATCCGTCTGTGCGCTGCTCAGACTTTTGTAGTCAGCGGCACTTAGGATGTCCAGTATTTCCTGACTCGGCGCGTCGATGTTGGTCTTACCTTTGATTATTGCTCCACCTTGCATCACTTCCACATAAACCAACTTGCCATTTTTCAAGACATTAAAAACATATGGACGGCCTGATTTGTCTACATTAATATGTCTCAAGCCGCCACGTTTAAGGAGTATTTGGCATTTGCAGCGCAAGTACAGACGTTGTGGCATGTTACTAACTCTGGAAACTACTTTCCCTTCTTGAACACGATGTGCTTGAGCCAGGCGGGCGAGGGCTCGGGGAAGTCGGTGCGGAAGTGGGCACCCCGGCTCTCCTCCCGAATCAGCGCCGCCTCCGCCATCAGCCGTCCCACCAGAACCAGGTTGTTCAGCTCATAGGAAGGGCGGTCCGAGGGCTTATCCAGGGCCTTTTGCCACGAGGCCAGGGTCGACGCCGCCTCCTCCAACTCTTCCCCAGAGCGCACCATGCCCACCTTGTCCCACATCAGCGACTGAAGCGCCGACAGGCTGAGGGGAGGGACTGCACCTGAGGCTTTTCGCTCGCTCAGGGAGTAGTGCTCCCTTTCGCCCACGCCAGAGGGCACAGCCTTTTCCCTTGGTCTCTGCACGATCCTTTTGGCGAAGACCACCACCTCCAGGAGCGAGTTGGAGGCCAGCCTGTTGGCACCATGCACCCCGGTGCACGCTGTCTCCCCGGCTGCGAAGAGACCGGGGATATTGGTCTCCCCCCAGGCGTTGGTCTTCACCCCGCCCATCATGTAGTGGGCAGCGGGCGCTACCGGTATATAGGATTTGGTGATGTCCAGGCCGTTGACCAGGCAGAAGCGGTAGATATGGGGGAAGCGGGCGGTGACCTTACTCGGGGGCAGATGGGTTACATCCAGGAAAACACGGTCGCTATTAGTTTTCTTCATCTCGTAAAGGATGCTGCGGGCGACAACATCTCGGGGGGCAAGCTCCCCTTCAGGGCTATAGTCGAACATGAACTGGCGCCCCTCGATATTGCGCAAGATGCCTCCCTCACCTCTCACCGCCTCCGAGATGAGGAACGGCGTCACCCCAGGGAGCCGGAACGCCGTAGGATGGAACTGGAAGAACTCCATATCGGTGATCTCTGCCCCTGCGTTGTAGGCCAGGGCGATGCCATCGCCGGTGGCGATATCGGGGTTGGTGGTGAATTTGAAAAGGCGCCCGCCGCCACCGGTGGCCAGGATGACGGAACTGGAGCGAAATTCCTCAACGCTGCCGGTGCGGATATCGAGGGCTCTCACCCCCTGAACTGCACCGTCCTCAACGACGATCTCGGTGGCGAGACAGTATTCCAGGATGACGATTTGGGCCAGCCTGGCCATCCGACTCAGGGTGACCTCGATATGCTCGCCGGTGGCATCACCGCCGGAATGTAAGATGCGGGGCACGCTGTGAGCCGCCTCCCTGGTCAGAGCCACTTCGCCATCCACGGTGTCGAAGTGAACCCCAAAGTTGATGAGGTCGGCGATGCGGTCGGGGCCTTCTTCGACCAGGATGCGCACTGCATCAGGGTCGCACAGTCCGGCGCCGGCGGCTATCGTGTCCCGGTAATGAAGCTCCGGGGAATCGCCTATCCCGATAGCGGCGGCAATCCCACCCTGAGCATGCTTGGTATTGCACTCATCGATGCCGCCCTTGGTCAGGATGAGCACGCTGCCATGTGCCCGTGCCAGCAGCGCGGTATAAAGCCCGGCGATGCCGCTGCCGATTATTATGTAGTCGTACTTTTCCATCGTGAAGCCCCCTCTATGTTACCCCAGCACGCTGTAGAGGGCAAGCTTGGCCAATCCGCTCATTCATCGCTCACCAAGCTTCCCTGAAGCGACCACGGGCTTGTCTTTTCGATCTTGACCTTAACCATCTGTCCCGTGGGGTCGGCTTTGTCGCTGAAGAAGACAAGCTTGTCGGTTCTGGTGCGCCCCCACCATTTTCCGCTCTTTCGAGCTTCTACCAACACCTCCACTGTGCTCCCTAGAAGCCGGGCGTTGATCTCGGTGGCGATGCCTTTCTGAAGCTGCTCCACCATCTCCCTACGTCTCACCTTCTCCGCAGGTGTGACATCGTCCTGAAGCTTACGCGCGGCGATAGTCCCTGGCCGCGGCGAGTAGGCGGCGACGTGGACGGTGTCGAACCTGAGCTCACCAAGCAAATCGTAGGTTCGCTGAAACTGCTCTTCGCTCTCGCCGGGGAAGCCGACGATAACGTCGGTGCTCAGGGCGATGTGGGGGATGGCCTGCCGAAGGCGCTCGATGAGCCCCGTGTAGTGCGCCACAGTATAGCCCCGCCGCATCGCCCGCAGTATATCGTCGTCCCCAGCCTGGAGGGGGAGGCTCAGGTGTTCGCAGACCTTATCCAGCTGAGACATCGCTTCGATGAGCCTTTGACTCATATCTTTAGGGTGGGAGGTGAGGAAGCGTATTCGTGCCAATCCGTTAATGCGATTTAGCTTCCCCAGAAGCGTGGCCAGGTCCGACTTTTCCGGCAGGTCATGCCCGTAGGAATCGACATTCTGCCCCAGCAGGCTAACCTCTCTCACCCCACGGGCGACAAGCCCCTCAATTTCACATACCAGCTCCTCCACGGGACGACTTCGCTCCCGCCCGCGACGATAGGGCACGATGCAGTAGGAGCAGAAGTTATCACACCCCTGAATTATGGGGACAAAAACGCTGGGCGATGGCCGGGGAAGGACTGAACTGGGCTCCACTCCCTTGGGAGCCAAGCGCCGCTCTGTCAGGAATTGGGATAGCTGGGAAAAGGCCTGTGGTCGGAAAAAGAGGTCCACGTGGGGATAGCGACGCCGCAAATCATCGACCTTTGAGTCCACGATGCAGCCGGTGACGGCCAGGACCCTGTCCTTCTTCGATGCTTTGAGGGAATGGAGCTTATTGACGACGCGCTCCTCAGCGCTGCGGCGCACCACACAGCTATTGAGCACAATGATCTCAGCATCATCAGCCCTCGGCGTCGTCAGGTAGCCTATGTGCTCAAAGTAGCTGGCAATGCGCTCTGAGTCTGCCTTATTCATCTGGCATCCGATGGTCCAGATGTGGTAATGAGGCATTGAAGGCCCCCTTTAGTTAAAAAAACCCCTCCTTCAGGGGTATATCAACCTTCGATATGGCGGAGGGAGTGGGATTTGAACCCACGACCCCAGTTTCCCAGGGTAACCGCTTAGCAGGCGGCCGCACTAGACCACTATGCGATCCCTCCCCGTTTACTGTAGCATAGAGCTGATGATTTTTCAATGATGTTGCTTCGCCCCATTCCCTATGATATACTTACATTTTGAAATAATGCAAAGGGGGAGTATGGAAGAGGGCAGGACTGAAGCAACAGAGGAGATCTCCATCAAATTGCTGCTGGAGGCGGGGGCCCATTTCGGTCACCAGACTAGCCGCTGGAACCCCAAAATGAAGAAATACATCTTCACCGAGAGAAATGGCATCCACATCATAGACCTCCAGCAAACGGCTTATATGCTCAATAAGGCCTGTGAGTTCATTCGCGACACTGTGGCCAAAGGCGAGGACATCATCTTCGTTGGCACCAAGAAACAAGCCAAGGATATAGTGGAGGAGGAGGCCAAGCGATGCGGCGTGTTCTATGTGAATCAACGCTGGCTGGGGGGGATGCTCACCAACTTCACTACAATTCAGGCAAGAATCGACCATCTGGTGCGCCTTGAGGATCGCAAAGCGCGGGGTGAATTCGCTTACCTAACCAAGAAGGAGTCACTGAAGCTAGAGGATGAGATCGCCCGGCTCAACCGACAGATGGCGGGCTTCAAGGAGATGACCAAATTCCCCGGGGCTTTGTATATTATCGACCCCTCGAAGGAGACCATCGCCGTTACCGAGGCCAGGCGCACCGGGGTTCCTATAGTGGCTATTGTGGACACAAACTGTAACCCGGATGAGATCGACCACCCTATCCCGGCCAATGATGATGCGGTGAGAGCGGTCAAGTTAATAACCAGCCGCATAGCAGATGCCGTGCTGGAGGGCAAGAGAGTCCGCCAGTTAGCGGAGGCGGCGGCGGCGGAAAAGATGGTTGGTGAGGAGGCTGAGGTGCCCCAAATCTTGGAATCGCTAACTTTTACACCTGAAGTCGAGGAATGAAATGGTGAGTACTGAAGCAATAAAAGAGCTCCGAGAGCTGACTGGCGCTGGGATCATGAGTTGCAAAAAGGCCCTTGAGGAGGCTAAGGGCGATATGGATTGTGCCCTGGAAATACTGAAGCGGCAAGGTCATGCCAAAGCAGAGAAGAAGGCCCATCAGGAGGTGAGGCAGGGGCTGATCGAGGCCTACATTCACACCGGGGGGCGCATCGGTGCCATGGTGGAGGTGAACTGTGAGAGCGATTTCGTGGCTCACACCGATGAGTTCAAGACGCTGGCACATGACCTTGCGATGCAGGTGGCGGCCACAGCCCCGTTGTTCTTGAGGGGCGAGGATGCTCCTCAGGGGACTAACCCTAGCGAGGCCTGTCTGCTCTCACAGCCTTTCATAAGGGACCCGCAAAAGACTGTCCAGGACATCGTCACTGAGACCATTGCCAAGGTTGGGGAGAACATAAAGGTAGGGAGATTTGCCCGCTTCGAGCTGGGCAAGGACTGAGAGATGAATGCCGCCAAATACAAACGCGCCCTATTGAAGCTGAGCGGCGAGGCCTTGGCCGGGGAAGAGGAGTATGGTATAAGCCTAGCCATCCTTTCCAACATCGCTCAACAAACAAAGCACGTAGTAGATATGGGTGTTCAGATTGCCATTGTCGTTGGCGGGGGTAACATCTGGCGGGGAGCAACGGCAGAGGCTATGGGAATGGATCGCACCACTGCAGACTATGCCGGGATGCTGGGCACGGTGATAAATGCTCTAGCGCTTCAGGACGCCCTGGAGAAAATCGGGGTAAACACCAGAACGCAAAGCGCCATCGTTATCGAAGCGGTGGCCGAACCATATATTCGCCGCCGTGCTCTTCGCCACCTGGAGAAGGGGCGGGTGGTGCTTTTCGCCGGGGGCACCGGGAATCCCTATATGACCACCGATACCGCAGCAGCACTCAGGGCGATTGAGATCGGCGCTGAGGTGCTGCTTATGGCCAAGAACAAGGTCGACGGTGTTTACGGCGCTGACCCTCTCAAAAACCCTAACGCCAAGAAGTTCGACAGGATTAGCTATATCGATGTCCTGAAGTCGCGCCTCGAGGTTATGGACTCAACTGCCCTTTCCCTGTGCATGGATCATAACCTTCCCATAATCGTCTTCGACATTGCGGCCCCACAGAGCATTGTTCGTGTCGTCGCTGGGGAGGATATCGGCACCATAGTCACCAGCTAGAGGTGGGCAATGATTGATGGCGTATTCTCCGAGGCGAACTCCAAGATGGGGAAGGCCATTGAAGCATTGAGAAGGGAGCTGGCCACCATACGCACCGGGCGGGCGAGCCCGGCGCTGGTTGATCATATAAGGGTGGATTACTATGGCACTACTATGTCGCTAAAGGAGATGGCCACTATCTCAGCGCCCGAGGCCAGGCTCCTTTTGATCCAGGCCTGGGACCGAAAGGCATTGCCCAGCATCGAGAAGGCCATCCTGAAATCAGACTTGGGTCTCAACCCCACAAACGATGGAAACGTAATCCGTATCAGGATCCCGCAGCTCTCTGAGGAGCGACGGCGCGAGTTGGTGAGGGCGGTGCATAAGAGGGCTGAGGAGGCCAGGGTAGCCGTGCGAAACATAAGGAGAAATGCCCTGGAGGAACTCAGGGGTCTGGAGCGGAACAAGGATATCTCCGAGGACCAGCGACTCCGCGCCCAGGAGCGATTACAGCAGCTTACCGATGGATTCATCGCTGAGGTGGACAGAGTGGGGAAGGATAAAGAGGCTGAGCTCCTGGAGGTATGATGTGGCAAAAGCCATTATCTCCCCTGTCCCCAATCATGTGGCCATCATTATGGACGGCAACGGCAGGTGGGCTAAACAGCGAAACTTGCCCCGTCTTGCCGGTCACCGTGCCGGCACGGAGAACATCCGCAGCGTCATCCGTTGTTTTGCCGAATATGAGGTGAGGTATCTCACCCTTTTCGCTTTCTCCACAGAGAACTGGAACCGCCCCCGGGATGAGATCGACGGGCTCATGAGTATCCTGGAGGAGGTCATCGACCGTGAGACACAGAACCTTCATGATGAGGGGGTCAAGCTCCTCCATCTTGGCCACCAGGGTCAGTTTTCGCCACAGCTTCAGCGGAAGATCAAACATGCCATTGAGCTGACCAAGAACAACACCAGAATGACCCTTAGCCTTGCCGCTGACTATGGCGGCCGCGCCGAGATCGAGGATGCAGTGAGGCGCATCATCAACGACCGGCTCCCCGCAGAGAGCATAACCGAGTCGCTCCTCAGTAGCTATTTATACACTGCTGGCCTGCCTGATCCCGACCTCATCATTCGCACCGGTGGCGAGATGCGCATCAGTAACTTCCTGCTGTGGCAGGCCGCCTACAGCGAGTACTACTTCACACCTACGCTCTGGCCCGACTTTGGCAAGGAGGATATCGAGGGGGCGCTTATTGCTTACAGTCAGCGAGAGAGGCGTTTTGGAGGGATTTAGAAAGGGGAGCTGATCTCAGCGGCGCGGATGATCAGGCAGCGGGTGCTCAGTGCGCTAGTTATCATACCCCTCATCTTTGTCATCATCTGGTTTGGCGGGCCGGCCTACTCTGTAGCGGTAGCCGCCGTTGCCGCGGTGGCGGCACTGGAATTCTACGGCTTGACGGGCCTCTCCTGGAGGCATCCCCTCACCCTCCTCGGCCTCATCTCTGTCCTTCTTTTCATCCTGGTCTCTCACTTCGAAGGAGGATATGCGGCACCGCTTTTGACGCTGGTTGCTATTTTCCCCTTGATCTGGCTGGTCTTCCGCTCTCAGGTGGAGGATGCTGCCACCAAGTGGGCCTGGTGCCTCGTTGGGATCATCTACATTGGGTGGATATTAAGCCACTTGATCCCGTTGAGAGGACTGGAGGCAGGCCGGGACTGGGTGCTCTTCACCCTCTTCGCCACCTTCGCCGTAGACACCGCTGCTTTTTTCACTGGGCGATTCTGGGGCAGACATCCCCTGGCCTCAAAAATAAGCCCGGGTAAAACATGGGAAGGAGCGATAGGCGGCTTTGCCGGCGCCATGGCTTCGGTGTTTATCCTGGCGGCCCTTCTCCCCGGGATCCCTGTCTACTGGCACGTAGCCATTCTCGGTGCTCTCATCGGCGTCTTCGCCCAACTGGGCGACCTTTCGGAATCGCTGCTCAAGCGGAGCGTCGGGGTGAAGGACTCCGGCTCGCTTATCCCGGGGCATGGCGGTCTCCTCGACCGCCTCGATAGCGTTATCTTCACCGTGGTTGTAGTATACTATTATGTGATATGGGTGGTGATGTGAGGCGGCTCGCCATTCTAGGTTCAACTGGCTCCATAGGCCAGCAGACCCTCGATGTGGTGCGCTCCTTCCCCGACCGATTTCAGGTGCTGGGCCTGGCTGCGGGGAAAAACGCTGCTCTTCTGGCAAAGCAGGCCGAGGAATTCCAGCCAAAGCTGGTCTCTATCCAGTCAGCCGGTTCCCCAGAGAGACTACGCCGCCTGAACTGCGAGTTCTACTCTCTGGAGGCGCTAGCTGCTGCTCCTGAGGTCGACCTGGTAGTGATCGCCATCTCGGGGAAGGCGGGGCTCGCTCCCACTCTGGCGGCGATCAGGGCGGGGAAGAGTATTGCCCTGGCCACTAAGGAGGTTCTGGTGATGGCTGGGGCGTTGGTCACCACAGAGGCAAGGAGGCATGGTGCCCAGCTCCTGCCCATCGACAGCGAGCCCAGCGCTATATGGCAGTGCCTGCGCGGGGAGGGAAAGAGCGTCGCCAGGCTGATCCTAACCGCCTCTGGCGGCCCCTTCCGTCATCTCTCTGGGGAGGCGCTCTCTCAAGTAACGCCGCAGCAGGCGCTGGAGCATCCCACCTGGAGGATGGGGCCTAAGGTGACCATCGATTCAGCCACCATGATGAATAAGGGTTTTGAGGTTATCGAAGCGCACTGGCTCTTCGGCGTCCCCTATGACAATATTGAGATAGTGATCCATCCCCAGAGCATCGTGCACTCTATGGTGGAGTTTGTCGATGGCTCAGCCAAGGCGCAGCTAAGCCTGCCTGACATGCGCCTGCCGATACAGTATGCGTTGTTCTACCCTGAGCGCCCGCCCAGCAAGCTGCCGCGGCTCGATTTTTCCAGCCTTAGCGCTCTTGTCTTTGAAGCGCCTGACCTGGAAAGGTTCCCCTGTTTAAAACTGGCGCTGGAGGCCGGTGGAAAGGGGGGGACTTACCCCGCAGTGCTCTCCGCCGCTGATGAGGTAGCGGTGGAGCTTTTTCTGGAGAAGCGTATAGGCTTTCTGGATATAGCAAAACTGGTGGAGGAGGCCCTGGAAGAGCATCGGAGCATCTCCAATCCATCGCTGGAGGAGATCCTGGCTGCTGATGCCTGGGCCAGGGAGTGGGTCAATAGATGAGTATATTTATCACCATATTGATCTTTATCGCCATCCTCGCCGTGGTCATCCTGGTCCACGAGCTGGGGCATTTCATCACGGCCAAGCTGGCTAAGGTCAGGGTTGAAGAGCTTGGTCTGGGGATTCCGCCCCGCCTCTTCGGCATAAAGCGAGGGGAGACAATGTATTCGGTGAACCTCATCCCCTTGGGTGGCTTCTGCCGCATGGCCGGGGAGGAGGACCCCAATGTGTCGGGAAGCCTTGCTGGCAGGCGCCGATGGATCAGGTTTACCGTCCTCAGTGCCGGGTGCATTTTCATGCTGCTTTTCCCCCTGCTGCTCTTACCCATAGCCTATATGATACCGATGGAGCGCTCGGTGGAGGAGGGCGAGGTTAAGGTGGTCACTGTTGCCCAGGGCTCGCCGGCGGAACTGGCTGGAATCGAAGATGGGGACATCATCGTGAGCATTGACGGCGTTGAGGTCAAGAGCTTAGAAGAGGTTCACCAGGCGATAGAGCCTAAGCTCGGCTCCGAGGTGACACTGCTCCTGTTGCGGGACTCCACCGAGCTTGAGGTGACCCTGATCCCCCGAGAGGAATACCCCGAGGGAGAAGGGCCTGTGGGCGTTGAGCTTAAGGTTACTGAAAGCAGGGCCTACCCACCATGGGAGGCCATCCCCAAGGGGTTTGGCGAATACTGGGAGATGCTGGTGAGGATGAAGAATGCTGTTGTCAGCATAGTTCAGGGGGAGGAGGAGCTCGATATCGCTGGCCCCATAGGCATCGCTCAGCTAACCAGAGATGTAGCCAAGAGCGGGGCCTATCCCCTCATATGGTTTACCGCTTTGCTCAGCGTGAACCTAGCTATAATGAACCTGCTCCCGATCCCGGCCCTGGATGGGGGCAGGATAGCCTTCCTCTTTCTGGAGATGGTTCGCCGGGGCAAGCGAATAGCGCCGCGGATAGAAGCGCTCATAAACTCCATCGGATTTGCGCTGATAATCCTATTAGTGTTGGTGGTCAGCTACTATGATATACTTCGCATAATAAAAGGGGAGAGCTTCCTGCCATGAGGGTTCGGCGAGCTTCTAGAGCTATCCTAATCGGCAATGTTGCCGTGGGCGGCGGCGCCCCGGTAGTGGTCCAGTCCATGGCCAAGACCGATACCCGCGACGCCAAGGCCACCATCGACCAGATCCGCCGGCTGGAGGAATGCGGCTGCCAACTGGTGAGGGTGGCCGTCCCCGATAGAGAGGCGGCTGAAGCCCTTCCCGCCATCAAGCGTGGCATCAATATCCCCCTCATCGCCGACATCCATTTCGACTACCGCCTGGCCCTCCTCGCTCTGGACTCCGGCGTTGATGGGCTGAGGATAAACCCGGGGAACATCGGCGAGCGGGGACGGGTCAAGAAGGTGGTTCTCGCCGCCAAGGAGCAAGAGGTGCCCATAAGGATCGGGGTCAACTTCGGCAGTTTGCCCAAAGCGACCGAGCCTAAATCGGTGGTGGAGCGCATGGTGGATGCCGCCATGGAGCAGGTCGAGATATGCGAGGGCCTGAATTTCGAGCTGCTAAAGGTCTCGCTCAAGGCCTTCGATGTCCCCACCACCATCGAGGCCAACCGGGCCATCGCCCAGAGGATGCCCTACCCCCTGCACCTGGGCATCACCGAGGCCGGCACCCCCAAGCGGGGGGTCATCCGGAGCGCGGTGGGCATCGGCATCCTGCTCTACGAAGGCATCGGCGACACCATCCGCGTCTCGCTCAGTGGCGACCCCTGTGAGGAGGTCGTCGCCGGCTAC
>CAYSLE010000029.1:0-12136 GCA_964431905.1 uncultured Dehalococcoidales bacterium
GGGCCTTGAGGCCCTGGCCCCTATTCATTACCCGGCTCGCCTGCCCTTATTAGCATCCACCGTTTCCAGGAAGGCGTCCAGCCTGGACTTAACATGGGCCTCGGAGAAGGTGCGCACATCAACCATATCCGCCTCCAGATTAAGCACCGGCACCCCGGCCCACTCATTGATCAGCCGCCTCTGGTGCAGCATGCCGGTGGACATGCGGCAGGTGGTGGCCATCAGGGTTATCACTCCATCCACCTCATAATCGCCCACGAACTCGGCGAAGCGCTTGGCCATGTTCTGGCGGCGCATCTGCCCGCTGCCAAACCAGAACCAATTATAAGCCTTCTTGGCCACGGCATAGAGGGGATCGCCTATATCCAGATCTTCGATTCTATCGCCAGGGTCGTAGGTCCGATCCAGGGTGCAAACCCCCTTGTCCTGAAGATAGTTGAATATCCCCAGGTAGAACCAGGGGGGCAGGCCGAGCCAGAAGATGCGATACTTCTCATCCTGGATCGCCCCTACTTTGTTATCGGCCATATACTTCAATTCTTCATAGAGCGCCTGGTAGTAATCGACGCATTCCTTCGTCCCCTTGAAGTTCAGATTGGGGAAGCAGACGGCAAAGGAATCCTGCGATGGTAACGGGTTGGGACGGCACTTACGAAACTCGCAGGCATCGTGGAATATGTTGTGGCCCTTGACCCACAGGTCGACGCACTCGGCGAGTCGGTCCGGGTCATACTTCTTTCCGGTAACTCCCTCCAGGAAGGCCACCAGCTCCTTGAGCCGCTGGTAATAGTAGTCGATATACCGATTTACGGACTGGGGGTCCTGTTCCACCTCCCAGTAGGGTATATCTCGCATGTCATAGACAAAGCTGGGGACATCGATATACCGCCTCGCCGCCTGGGGATACTTATACCTGCCATCGCAGAAAATGGCGGGCGCCACTATCATATCCGGCTTTCCCATCCCCCCATAGGGGGCCTCTGGCGGCGTGTCACCCACCTCCTTCAGCCGGCTGAGATAGCCCATTCCCGTCTTGAGATAGGAGCACAGGTCCACCGAATAGCCATCCCCCTCCGCTATGCCACAGAAGTGCCCGGAGACCTGCTTGGCAGCGCATACCGGGCCATAGTTCTCCCCCAGAGAGACCATGACATCGAAGGCCCTCAGTACCTCATCGGCAACCCCGATCATGCTCAAGGCGACAAATTGGCCATAGTCCCGGGCGTGATTGAGGCGGTCATAGTGCCACCGCCGCAACTGGCTTATCCGCTCCGCCGCCTTGGTTGCTTTAATCGATGGCCTTCCGCCACCACCTTTTTCTTCCACCATAGCTTCCACCTCCTTCTTATTTCATCCCATCATTTCGACAAAGGCCTGAACCCGTGTCCGCCACGGGGCCAGGGCCACCGTAGAGTAGTCATGCTCGATGTGAAGGACGGGCAGGCGAAGCTCTTCCTGGATATAGTCCCTGAGGTCCGGGGCCTCCCACTCCTCGGAATCGCAATATTTCAAAATGTAGATGATAGCGCCATTCACATTAAACTCATGGACGAAATCCCGGATATGATTGAATCTCTCCTTCATCTCCTGGCGGCGGGTCATCTCCGGGTCTCCCCGGTAGGTGCGGGGGCACCTGATATTGCCTATATAGCGCTGGACAAGGCCATCGAGAGGATCGGGGGTCTTTTCCACATCATGCCAGAAGAACCTGGTGCCGATACAAAGGTCATCGGCCACCACATTGGCCCCGCAGTCCTCGATTAGCTCGATGAAGGTTGAGTCATCGAGTTCGTTCCCCGAGATCAGCAGCCGGGCGCTCTTTCTCTGGGGGCCATCGCGGCGCCGCCTACTTTCATCTATTACGCTTCTAAGTAGCTGGTTAGCCTCGGCCACAGGGAGGCTCATCACCGCCACCAATATCTGGGTCACCTCGGAGCCGCGGAGGAGCGGAGGGTCTGGCTTCCTCGATTCATAGAGCTGTTTCAGCAGCGCCCGGTTTTCATTGTGCAGATCGACGGCCTGGGAGATGGCTTTATCTGAGATCCCCCTCCCGATAAGCCCCTCCAGGCTCTTCTTCAGGTCCAGTATATCCCGCTTAAAGAAATTCAAGGCCAAGGGATCGGCCACCTTGGGGATGCTCAGCTGATAGATATAGGAGGGCTTCAGGTTATACTCCCAGATCCCGTATATATTTATCAGGTTATCACAGGAGGTGGGCCACAAGGAGCCATCGAGGAAATCATATCTTCCTTTCATGGCAATATCGAAGCAGGTGCGAACATAGGGACAGAAGACGGGATCGAGGTAGATGTCGGCCTCGGTGGTAGGCTCCTTAGTGTCCCCCATAATCCTATAGGGAACCAGTCCGGCTGCGGTGATAAGCTCGATGGGGGTGTAGCAGCAAAAATACCCTATCACCTTGTTCCCCTCGCTCTTTAGCTTTTTGGCCCTTCGGCTGCGGTCTCGGTAGATCTCTTTGGCTGCGGTTAAACCCTTTTCTGCCGCCATTTTCCCTCCGTTAACCGATGCGGTTTCCCTGGCTGTGACTCATGGCCCGCTTTCGGGTCTTACTGCGGGGCACCCCTGCCCTATCCAGAGCCGCCTCAACCTCGGAGGTGCGACCCAGGAGAAGATAGGATTTGTAGGGCTCGGGAATCCGGCCCACATCAAGCTGATGGGCGATGACCCCCTCTCTGAAGGGGAGAGATTCAAGCCACGGATGCACTACCCGATTATCCACCACCACATTGACCACCGCCGCCTTCCCCGAGTTGAAGGCCCGATAAAGGGCGGGGCGTATCCCGTCGGGCGCGGTGACATACTCACCGTGAGCACCGATGACCTGGTATATCTGGTCATATCTGATATTGGGCAGGTAGTCCCAGGGATAGGCCTGGCCCCGGAAGTAGCAATCCACACCGCTGGCTAGGCTGCCAGTGGTGCAAACCAAGTAGACTATGGGCAACTTGTACCTCAGCGCTGTCTCCACATCACCACCCCCCATGCCGATGCTGGTATCGCTGGTGAGGACAAAGACTTGCTTCCCCGGCCTCGCCAGCTGGGCGCCGATGCCCATGCCGATGCCATGACCGAAGCTGATAGCCCCCCCTGAGTCCAGGAGCTGCCCCAGGAAAGTGGCCTTGATCTTATCGGCGAGGTATGGGCTCACCAGGAAGGAGTCGAGGATTACGGTGGCATTAGGGTCGAGGAAGCCGGCGATCTCCCGAGCCAGGACCCAGGGATGGATTGGGCTATGCCCCTCATACTCAGTTTCGTCCTCTGCCCGCGCTTCGTCATGGGAGCAGCGGCAGCGGTGCAGATGCCGCAACCAATTCGCCCTTTGCCGCGGCAGGTATCGCCTGTCCCGGATACAGCTCAGCATCTGCCGTAATACCAGTTTAGGGCTGCCCACGATAAACTCATCGCTGGGCAATGACGCCCCGCCATCGGTGGCCGATTCCTGGACCACAATTCGCTTGGCCTCAGTGGGCCAGGCTGGAGGCTGACCGCTCCACTCAGACCCTGGCTCAAGGCCGAGGATAAGCAGCACGTCAGCCTCAAGCCAGAAGTCCTCCCTATAGGCTCCGCCCAGCGCCAGGGGATGCTCCTCGGGCACAGCTCCTCTGGCCATTCTCATCATATTGACCGGCATGTTCAGCAGCTCGGCAAGCTCCCTGAGTTCATCGGCGGCATCTGACCAATAGACGCCGTCCCCAGCCACAGCTACCGGCCGCTCTGCATTGACCAGCAGCCTAACCGCTCTCTCCACAGCGGTGGGGTCGCCCTCCGAAGGCGAGGGTGGTGCCATGAGAGCATGGGGGATGTCACCGATCAGGCTTTCCTCGTCCCTGATAGCCCCCAGGGCACGCATGGTCAATCCCAGCACTATCGGGCCGGGAGGATAGATCATGCAGTCTCTAAGGGCCCAACGCAGATAAAGGGGAACCAGGTGCTTGTCATCCAGGTCCACGCTCCATTTAGTCATAGTTCGGCATATCTGGCTGGGGTAGGCTTCTTGTAAAACACCGCGGCGGCTTTGATCCCACTCATGCATCCCAAAGAGCCCGATGACCGGGCTCCGCGCCAGCCACGCCTGGTGTATGCCGCTGACCGAATCGGTCATTCCCACGCCGGCGCTGCCGAAGCAAATCCCTGGGGAACGGGTGCACCGGGCATAGGCATCGGCGGCATAGGCCGCCCCCTGGTGACTACGCATGTGGACTCGCGTTATGTCATGTTCGTGGAAACCTGTCTCCAGAGCCCAGACAAAGGCGGCGGGGATGCCAAAGACATACTTGACCCCACAATCCCTCAGTATGGAGCCTACCACCCTCCCACCGTGAAGGGGGTAGGTATACTCCTCCGGCTTGGGCGATGGAGGTGGCTTAGACCTTCGTTTAGCAGCATCCATTTCCGCCTCTTCAGATGGGGATAACAGCCACCATGCGCTCATAAACTATCACCTTTAGTAAAGGGTGTCAAGGTTCATAAGATGCTCGCAACCGTCGCCGCTTGACAACACCTCCCTACGGTGCTAGCCTTATGGTGCCTTCTATATACCTACTGCCGCATATCGGCAATTCAGCCTCTGATACTCGTTCCCGCAAGGGACCTCACCGGCGAGGCCTTTGGCCTCATCTAATGTCTGTCAAACACCGGCGGCAAGGAGGGCAAAATGGCGCACATCAAGGGGATTTCGGTGAAGTCAGCCATCGGCAGGCGCAACGTAGATTCCAAGGGCTCCGCAGTGGGGGTGGTTAGGATGGACGTCAACAGGTCTTATGCCGGAATCGGCGAGCTTCTCCAGAACTACATCGACCGGTCCGATGAAAGCGCCTGGGAAAAGATCAGGGCCAAGATAGACTACACCTACGAAAAACTTGACCTAGCCCTGGCCCCTTTAGAGGCCGAGACCGGCTTCAGCCGGCAGATAAGATCGAGGATCAAGAGAGGACAAAAGCTGCTGTTTAAACCCAACCTAGTGAACATCTTCAATATAGACCCCCAGACCCACGGCCCAGGGCAGGGCAGTACCGCCTGCACCGAGTGGCCCTTCGTGGCAGCATTGATGAGGTGGTTCCACGATAAGCTAGATATAAGCTACCACCAGATGGCTCTGGGCGAGGCCGCTACCACAATGGCATGTGCTGCCGGACTGTTCTCTATGCTGAACCCTTCCGGCACGCCGGTGACTACAGAGGCTGTAATCGAGGGCAAGGCCGCTGAGTTCTATGGCGGCTGGGGATTCTACTTCGCCCGCAAATACCTGGCACAGAGCCACAATCCCTCCCACAGCGATGACCCGATGAAAGGCTACCAGGAAAGCGTGGCCGGGGCCTATATCCCCCCGGGGCAAGCCAGAGATAGATTGATGGTGTATGACCTCAACCGCATTTTCGATGACCCGGCCAAGGGTCGGGATATAGCGGTCGCCGACGGCGCCAATTTCAGGTCCATCACCCTGCACAAGGCGGTGGCAGGCGGAGACCCCACCAACCCGGAAGATGTGAGGAACTATCCCGGGTGTGTCCTGGTCAATGTGCCCAAACTCAAGGTGCACCAGGTCACCCTCCTCACAAGCGCGGTAAAGAACCTGGGCATAGGGCTCTACCCGATGCAGGTTGCCGAAGAGGGCCTAGCCGGAAGCTTCCGCTGGAAATACAGCGTCCCTCACGCCCCCATACCAGGGTTGAAGGCGGGCTTACCCCACGCGGTTTGGCTGGCCGAGGCCGACCTGGAGACCGGCGCTCCCCTGAGGGATAGCGCTGGCAAATACGCAGTGAAAAAGACCGGCGGCATCCTGGGGACAATGGCCGACGTCATTAAGGCGGTGAGCAGCCAGGACGTCTATATGATTCATGTTGTCGATGCCATCGAGGCCATTAACCTGGATCATACCGGCCTCCTGCCAGGTATGAAGATAGCCGAGGGGCTGGCCTTTGCCGGCCTGGACCCAGTGGCCACCGATCTCCTCTGTGCCCGATATATGTTCAGTAACGTGCCCCTGGATGAAGCCCTAAAAGTCCCGCTGGACGATGGCAGCGGTGGCCATTTCCCGCAGAGGGTGCCCGTGCCCATAGTTGACGGCAACAATATCGTCACTCAGATGGGCTATGATTGCCCGCTATCCCGGGACATGTCCTTACATTATGCGGAGAAGAGGGGCTTGGGGCAAAGACAGTACTATGTTGTCGGCCGGGATGCCGTGACCGATCGACCCCTGGTCTCGGTCCAAGGTCGTTTGGGCACGGTGAGCGATGGAGCATTCTCCAACCTGGTCACCGAAGCCTTGTATTTCGATGTCTATAAGATTGCATGGGACCTGCAACAGACCTGTCTCCAGTATCTGGAGACAGTGGATAAGCTGGTTGGGTCATCGCTGAAGAAAGAGCTCATAGAAGCCTTTGATGAGGACGGGGATGGCATTATCAGCTATGAGGAGTTCGGCAAGAACGGCCTTGTCGGCCCTTTTGCCGCCCTGATGGGCATCGCCTTCTCCTTGATAGGAAGGGAGAGGTTGGGCTACCTCCGTGGTTCCTTCGCCATGAGCGCAACGGTGTTGAAGTGGAGCGACCCTCAGTGGAACCGTGATGGGCACGACGTATTCCAGCGTTTCTCCTACGGCCCCGCCTGCTTTGTAGCCTACACCATGTCACAGATGGAGCTGGAAGCCAGGGACCCGTTTCTTCCCACCCTCACCTGGGGCAAGGGGAAATGGCCCAGCTACCAGCTGGCATCGTATATCTATACTGGCGTCTCCCTATATGGCCCTGAGTTCCCCATGAAAATAGGGTTCCCCAGCCTATATGGCCACGCCTTGCATTATGCCGACCTCGCCCAGAACCAGGGTAGATATACCGGCAGCGCGCTGTTCCAGTCCGACCCAGAGGGCGCCCAGAGGTATGTTGCCGAGGTGCAAGAGGGCTTGGCCAAACCGCTGGACTTCACCCTCTATGTCCCTCCTGGCTATGGCAGCCTGGGCAGCTCCAAAGTGCCCAATGTCGAAGAGACCAGCGACCCGGCCAAGGTGCTCACCGCCACTTTTGCCGGGGGAAAGGAGGCATGGTAAGAGGGGAGGTGATAATTCACTACTAACGTTAACGAGTATAAGACTTGCATCACCGCCCCACTTGTGCTATACTCCAGAAAAGAAGAAGGCAAAGAATGAAGTGGGGGTCGTTCCCACTTTTTTGTTGTTATGGATAGGAGGGGGCCTTGGGCAAGGTGAAGAGTGAATTCATGCTAGCCATCACTCAGCTTGCCGCCGAGAAGAACCTGCCTCGGGAGGTAGTGCTGGAGGCGGTGGAGGCGGCATTGGTTTCTGCCTTCCGCAAAGACAACTTCGCGGCAAACCAGAATATATCGGTGAAGATCAATCCCAACACCGGGGAGATAGCTGTTTTCGCCCAGAAAGCGGTGGTGGAGAAGGTCGCCGATCCTCGCCGTGAGCTTTCATTGGAAGAGGCACAGAGAATAAAAGGGGATGCTCAGCTTGGCGAACTCGTCGAGGTCGAGGCGACCCCCCAAAATGCGGGGCGAATCGCGGCTCAGACAGCAAGGCAAGTGGTGTTCCAGCGCCTGCGCGAGGCGGAGCGGGAGATGGTCTTCGAGGAGTTCTCCGATCGCGAGGGTGAGATCGCCACTGGCATCGTGCAGCGAATCGAGCCGAAGCAAATCTACCTCGATCTAGGGAGGACTGAGGGGATATTACCCAATGTGGAGCAGGTGCGCACCGAGCGCTATCGTGTGGGACAACGAATCAAAGTATACCTTATGGAGGTTCACCGCACCACTAGGGGGCCTCAGGTTTTAGTGTCACGCACCCATCGCAACCTGCTGCGTCGCCTCATCGAGCTAGAGGTCCCCGAGATCCGCAGCGGCGCTGTAGAATTGAAGTCCGTTGCCCGTGAAGCGGGGTATCGAAGCAAGATCGCTGTCGCCGCCCGGCAACCGGGTGTCGATCCTATCGGTTCGTGCGTCGGGCAGCGCGGCATTAGAATCCAGAATATCGTCAACGAACTGAATGGGGAGAAGATAGATATTATCGAGTGGAGCGCCGACCCAGCGACTTTCATCGCCAACGCCCTCAGCCCAGCTCCGGTGGTGAGCGTTGAGGTTGACAATGAAGCCAAGACAGCCACTGTTGTCGTCCCTGACCGCCAATTGTCCCTAGCTATCGGCAAAGAGGGCCAGAATGCCAGGCTGGTGGCCAAGCTCACCGGTTGGCGAATCGACATCAAGAGCGCCTCCATCGCTGAAGCAGAGAAGGTCGCCCTGGAGGAAAAGGCACCGCCTCCCCCCGTAGCGGCCGTGATAGAGGAAAAGACACCGCCATTGGAAGAGGCTGTAGTAGAGCCAAAGGAACCGGAAGAGCCAGTGGTAGTAGAGCTGGAGGAACCTATTACTAAGGCCCCTGAGGAATTCATTCGACTGTTCGCCGCGGAGAAGGAAGCGGAGATTCCCGCTGAGGAAGTGGCTCCGGTGGAGGAAATGGTCAAGCCGGTAGCTCAGCTTCGCTTTGCCGAGGACATCTTTCCCGCTAGAGCAGCCAAGCCCGGTAAGAAGGAGAAGAAGGGCAAAGCAAAGACAGAGGAGACGGAGAGCGGGAGCAAAACAAAGAAGGCTCGCCGCACCTCACGGGTGTATGTTGAGGCAGAAGATATCGATGAGCTTCTGCAATAGGGACATGGCCACCATATCTAAAGGGAAAAAGACGCCGAGACACATACCGCAACGAACCTGCATCGGTTGTCAACAGGTGAAACCGAAACGGGAGCTTATTCGCATTTTGCGTACCCAGGGCGGCGCTGTAGAGATCGACCCGACGGGGAAGAGAGCAGGGCGAGGGACTTATTTATGTAATGCAAAGGGCTGCTGGCAGGCAGGCCTAAAAAAGGAGCGCCTGGATCGTGCTTTGAGGGCAGCCATCGCCGCCGAGGATCGAAAGAGGCTTGCCCACTACGGGGAGATGCTCCCTTGAGCCGGGGTTGCGAACCAAATGAGCACAAAAAAACGAAAAATCGACAAAACGGAGCCGGCGCCTGAGGAGAGCCACGAGTCGCCACCAGCGGAGGTGAAGTCGGAGCGCCGCGTCGCCATCCCGCCCTCTCTTACCGTGAGACAGTTCGCCGATCTCATCGGGGTGAGCGCTGTTGAGGCCATCAAGCAACTGATGAGGAACGGCATCCTTGCCAATATTAATCAAGTAATCGACTATGACACAGCAGCAATTGTAGCCGCAGATTTCGGCTACGAGGTGGTGGAGGAGAAACGGGAGCTGGTCTCCGCTCGAAAGCCGAAGAGGTATCAGCAGTTTAGGGAGGAGGATACCAGTGCCCAAAAGCCTCGCCCCCCGGTAGTCACTATCATGGGTCATGTAGACCACGGCAAAACCAAGCTTCTCGACGCCATCCGCGAGAGCAACGTGGCTGCCACCGAGGTTGGCGAGATCACACAGCATATAGGCGCTTATCAAGTAGATGTCCATGGCCAGAAGATAACGTTCCTCGACACCCCTGGGCACGAGGCTTTCACTGCGATGCGGGCAAGAGGGGCTCAAGTAACCGACATCGCCGTCCTCGTGGTCGCCGCCGACGATGGCGTGATGCCCCAAACGCTGGAGGCCATAAACCACGCCCGCGCCGCTGAGGTGCCCATTGTAGTCGCCATCAACAAGATGGACAAGCCAGAGGCCAACCCGCAACGGGTCAAGCAACAGCTTGCCGACCAAGGCCTAGTTTGCGAGGAGTGGGGTGGCGACGTGGTCTGCGTCCAGGTCTCGGCCAAAAAAAGGGAGGGCATCTCCGATCTCCTGGAGAACCTGCTCATTGTTGCCGAGCTTGAGGAACTCAAAGCGAACCCAGACCGGCGAGCTATAGGAGCGGTCATTGAGGCCAGGCTGGACAAGAACCGGGGGCCGGTGGCCACTGTGCTGGTCCAGACGGGCACCCTAAAGGTGGGCGATCCCTTCATCTCTAACGATACCTGGGGCAAAGTAAAAGCAATGTTCAATGACAAGGGCAAGCACCTGAGAAGGGCAGAGCCAGCAACGCCCGCGGAAATCCTGGGGTTTGAGAGCGTACCCCAGGCAGGTGATACTCTCATAGTGATGGCCAGCGAAAGGGAGGCACGCACCTTAGCTCTGAAGCGCCAAGAGGAGAAAAGGCTCGCTGCCTTAGAACCGAGTAGAGCCCTGAGCCTGAGCGAGCTAACCTCCCAGATTCGCGATGGCCAGGTAAAAGAGCTAAACATCATACTCAAGACCGATGTCCAGGGGAGCATCGAGCCCATCAAAACCTCGCTGGAGCGCTTGGAAATCGAGAAGGTTAAGGTGAATACCCTGCACGCTGGAAGCGGCAGTATCACCGAGGGCGATGTGCTCCTGGCATTGGCCTCCAAAGGGATCATCCTCGGGTTCAACACTCGCCCTGAGCCCGGGGCCAAACAGCTTGCCGAGAGCGAGGGGATAGAGATCCGCTGCTACGAAGTGATCTATAACTTGGTCGATGATGTGGAAAAAGCAATGAAGGGGATGCTGGAGCCGACCTATGTCGATGTGGTGGAAGGGCACGCCGAGGTGCGTGCTACCTTCCCCGCTCGAGGGGGGCTCAAGGTGGCCGGGGTATATGTTACCGATGGCAAAGTGACCCGAGGGGCGCTGGCAAGGATTATGCGCCACGGCGATGTGATCTTCCAATCCAGCGTCTCCAGTCTGAGGCGGTTTAAGGATGATGTCAAAGAGGTGGCCACCGGCTATGAGTGTGGCATGGGCATCGAGGGCTATAGCGACTTTGAGGCCGGCGACATCATCGAGTTGTATAGAAGGGAGAGGGCTTAGGCCAGGAGGGGTGATAACCATGACCAGACGCACCCAGCGGCTTAATGAACTAATACGGGAGGAGATTAGCGACATACTCCGTCGCCAGGTTAAAGACCCCAGGCTTGGCTGCTTCTTGAGCGTGACCCATGTGGACACCTCCTCAGACCTGAGCTCGGCCAAGGTCTTCGTCAGCATCATGGGCAGCGAGGAGGAGAAAAGGGGCGCGATGGAGGGTTTAGCCTCCGCCTCAGGCTTTCTCTATAAAGAGCTGAGGGGGCGCCTCTCACTACGCCGAATGCCCCAGCTAAGCTTCCATAAGGACGATTCCATCGAGCAGGGGGCTCACGTCCTCCACTTAATGAAAGAGATCACGAGTAGCGCGGAAGAAGTTGAGCATTGACGGTATACTGAACGTCAATAAGCCTGCTGGGAAAACCTCGCTGGAGGTTGTCGATCTGGTGAGACGCCTCAGCAAGCAGCGGCGGGTGGGGCATGCTGGCACCCTGGACCCAGGGGCAACAGGGGTGTTACCCATCTGCCTGGGGCAGGCAACAAGGGTGAGCTCCTTCATAGTGGATAGTCATAAGGTTTATCAGGCCCGGATCCAACTGGGCATATCCACCGATACCTACGATGCGGAGGGTAAGGTGACCCAAAGGGGTGATCCCTCTTACATCGCTAAGGAGGAGGTGGAAAGGGTGCTCCCATCCCTTTGTGGTTCCATCCTTCAGAAGCCCCCGATGTATAGCGCCCTCAAGCACCGAGGTAAACGCCTCTATGAGCTGGCCCGCGCCGGCATTGAGGTGGAAAGACAGGAAAGGGAGACTGAGGTCTTTCGTCTGGAGATGGTAGCATGGCAGCCTCCCTTTTTCAGGGTTGAGGTGGAGTGTGGCAAGGGCACCTACATTCGCTCTCTAGCCCATGATTTGGGCCAAGCGCTGGGCTGTGGCGCTCACCTCAGAGAACTGGTTCGCCTGAAGAGCGGGCCCTTTCATATCGGCGACAGCCTCACCCTCACCGAGCTCGAGGATTCCTTCCGGCATGACTACTGGCCGGACCTGCTCCACCCAATAGATATGGTGCTAGAGCATTGGGTCGCCGCTATTGTGAGCAAAGAAAAGGAGCAGGCCATAAAAAACGGCCGTCCCTTGGCCCTAGGAGACGGCAAGGGCAAGGCTTATTGCCGGGCATACTCCCTTGACGGGCGCTTTCTAGCTGTGCTACGCTTCATACCTGAGAACAGCCTGTGGCAGCCGGAAAGGGTCTTCCCCGCTGGCAATGAGGCAACCTAGAAAAGACTTGACATCTTAGCTGAAT
>CAYSLE010000030.1:0-11991 GCA_964431905.1 uncultured Dehalococcoidales bacterium
GCTCATGGACAAAGGTGTCGACAGTGGCCCTATCCTAGCGCAGGAAAGAGTGGCTGTTGAGCCACAGGATACTGCTGAGTCTCTCACCAAAAAGCTAGCCCAGGTCGGCGCCCAGCTTTTAGAGGAAACGCTGCCCCTGTGGCTGTCCCGGTCTATCACCCCCCGACCCCAGCAAGGGGTGGCTACCTATACCAGGCTTCTCTCTAAGGAGGAGGGGGAGATAGATTGGCGTCTCCCCGCTGCTGAGATATGGCGACGAGTGCGCGCCTTTTATCCCTGGCCCGGATCCTATACCCGGTGGCAGGGAAAGGTGCTCAAGCTCCTTGAGGTTCTCCCTTTGCCCGGGGAGCGAGGTCAGATGGGGCAAGTGGTCCCTCTTAATGGAGGCCAGGTTGGGGTTCAAACCGGCGACGGGGTTCTACGGCTGGTGTCGGTGCAGCTTGAAGGTAGAAGGGCGATGAGGGCTGAGGAGTTCGCCCGGGGGCAACGGGGATTTATCGGGGCGCTGCTCCCTTGCTGATCCCAGCCGTGGCTTATTCCGCGGCTTCTCCTTCCTCGGCCTCGGGTGGTGCCGCCTCCGCCACAACCTCCTCCGCTACCTTAACCTCCTCTACTGGAGCGCGAATCTCTTCGATGTGAACCACTACCTCATCGGCATCGGTGAGAACCTCAAGCTTATCGCTAATCG
Organism: uncultured Dehalococcoidales bacterium; assembly: GCA_964431905.1. Taxonomy (GTDB): domain Bacteria; phylum Chloroflexota; class Dehalococcoidia; order E44-bin15; family E44-bin15; genus CAYSLE01. Next base: position 689 of record CAYSLE010000030.1, read on the forward strand.
GGATATCCCTGACGTGGATTGCCTGGTCCATCTCCTTTAGCCCCGATACATCCACCTCGATGCTTCGGGGCAAATCTGCAGGCAGGCCCTCCACCTCGAGCGAGGTTAGGTTGTGGATCAGCATCGCCCGTGAGCTCTTGGCTGCTGGAGCCACACCGATGAAGGTCAGCGGTATCTCAACTCTCACTTTGTGAGTGGCCTCTACCTGGAAAAAGCCGACATGGAGCAACGCGCCGGTCAGCGCATCCCGCTGAATATCGCGAACCATGGCCAGCCTCGGCTTGCCATCGATCCTGAGGGTGACTATAGCGTTTCTCCCCACCCTGGCGATGAAACGCTCAAGAATGGGGGTATCTATCTGGAGGGCGGTGGACCTGATCTTCGGCCCGTAAAGGTTGGCCGGGGTCGCCCCGTGGCGGCGCAGAGACCTTACCTTCTTGCCCAAGATATTCCTTTTGCTCAGTCTCAGTTCCTCGCCTTTCACTGTTACCTCCCCTTGAACATGGGCTCCCGCTTTTCGATGAAGGCCAGCGGCCCCTCTTTGGCATCCTCGGTGTCCTGGGCGATAAGCATCGCTGTCTGGTGGTCCTCCAGAGCCTTTAGCAGGTCCAGGTCGAGGCAACGGTAGATCAGACGCTTGGCCAGCCTGATGGCTACCGAGGGGCCTCTGGCCAATTGGCTGGCCAGCTCCTTTGTCGCTGCCTCCAGCTCGTCGTGGGGGACCACTCTGCTCACATAGCCGATTCTGAGTGCCTCCTCAGCGTCGATCATCCTGCCCGTCCAGATCAACTCGCATGCCTTGGCGATGCCGACGATGCGCGGCAGGAAATAGCACCCTCCCCCGGCCGGGGGCATGCCCAGCCTTATATATGCCATGCTGAACTTCGCTTTCTCTGAGGCTATCCTGATGTCGCACATACTGGCCATATCCATTCCTCCGCCCACGGCAGGGCCATTTATCGAGCCGATATACGGCTTATCCAGCTCGGCCAAAGCGAGGGCCAGCCCATGAATACCCTCCCGCATATGCCGTGACATATCGAAGAGAGATAGCGCCGTGCCTTCCACTGCTATATCATGCCTCATATCCCTTCCGGAGCAGAAGGCCCGCCCCGCCCCGGTGACCACCAGCACTTTGATCCCTTCATCGCGCTTGGCATCATCTATCGCTGCGACCCACTCCTGCTGCATCCTCAAGGTCATGCCGTTTAGCGCCTGGGGGCGGTTCAGGGTTATAGTAGCGATCCCCTCCTCTTTGGTATAGAGTATATCTTGGAATTCCATTATCCCCCCCGATAGTTCTAAGCAGTCCCAAAGATTATACTACTCCCAGGCATCCCCGTCCAGTTTTTCCGCCCTTTCGCGAATGGTTTTGACTAGAGATGTGTCCCCTCAGAAGTTGAGGCTCGAACCCTAGGGCCTCCTATAGTATGAAAAGAGTTTGACACCCTCAGGGGGTTGAAGTATAATCTGGGGAGTGCCGAAAAGAACCTATCAGCCAAAGAGGATACCGAGAAAGCGGGAACATGGCTTCCTGAAGCGCATGAGCACCAGAGGCGGGCGCATTGTGCTCAAGCGGAGGAAGCTCAAGGGTCGCAAAAGGCTCACGGTATAGCAATGCGCGGAGACAAGCGGCTTACAAGCAAACGGGATTTTGAGGCTGTCTGTAGCCAAGGCAAGTCCTGGTCCAATAATTTGATGGTGCTGCTGGTGTTGCCTAACGACCTAGGGGCAAGTCGCTACGGCTTTGCCGTGGGCAAGCGAGTGGGAGGGGCTGTGGTGCGCAATCGAGTGAGGCGGCGGCTTCGGGAAGCGATCCGGCTCACCCCGACAAAGGATAGCTGGGACATGGTGTTCATCGCCCGTCAGGCTGCCGCTGAGGCCGATTACCATGTCCTGAAAAGGGCGGCGCAAGAACTATTGGCCCGAGCGCAATTGCTGGCTAACGGGGGAAAAGCGGGGTGATGAGGACTCGACTCCACCCAATCGACGATTTGACGGTCGCCCCGAAGAGGACTGCCCTGGGTCTAATCCGGTTGTATCAACAGACCATTTCCAAGGCTATACCTCATTCCTGCCGCTTTGCCCCCACTTGCTCCCAGTATACCTTTGAGGCAATTGAAAAGCACGGGCTGGTAAAGGGTGTTTGGTTGGGGGCGAAGCGGGTCGCTCGGTGTCATCCCTTTAATCCGGGTGGCTTTGATCCTGTGCCTTGATGCCTTGTCTTCCCGCTGAGAGGTGTGCATTCATGAAGCGTAGGTCTCTGTTCATACTGGGTTTCCTAATAGCAGGTTGTCTGCTCCTTGCGGGGTGCGTTTCTGGGGGTGGGGGTATCTGCGGTGGCACTCCACAACAAGGGTGGTCAAGCCCGGTGGCGGCCGATGGTATGCTCTACATGGGCTCGATGGCAGGAGAGATCCTGGCCATTAATCCGGCTAGCCGCAGCGTTGGCTATTCCTTTCCCCAGGAGTCGGAGGGGGAGTGGCGCTTCGCTTTGGCCGGCGGTGGCGGGGGTGGCTTCTTAGGCTGTTCCCCGGCGGCGACGGTGAGTCTCTACGGTTCCCCGGTGGTGGCTCATGGGGTGGTCTATGTGGGGACGGGCACGGGCAAGATTTATGCATTGAATGCCACCGCTGGATATGATATTTGGGAGTACCCCAGGGACCGCTCAATAGGCTCCATTGTCGGCAGCCCAGTGCTCGATAACGGCATCCTCTATATCGGCTCCTCTGACGGCAATCTCTATGCCATTGACCTCGCGACCAAGGGGCTAGCATGGGACTCACCTTTTGCCACGGGAAACGGTATCTGGGGAACGCCGGTGGTGCACGATGGTGTCGTCTATTTCGGCTCTCTGGACCAGAAGCTCTACGCTGTGGATGCGACGACGGGTGAGTTGGTGTGGGAGTCCCCCTTTGAAACCAGAGGGGGTATCGCAGGCACCCCCTTGATCTACAACGATACCATCTATATCGGCTCCTTCGACCGCAAGTTTTATGCCATAAACCTCGATGGCAGTGAGAAGTGGCGCTTTGAGGAAGCGGGCAACTGGTTTTGGGGCAAGGCTGTGGCCTGGAATGATACCATTATCGTCGGTAGTCTTGATCATAGGGTCTATGCCCTTGATGCCGGGAACGGCACCAAGATTTGGGATTATGAAACCGGCGGGCCGATTCGCGGCGACCCCGCCCTTTACGGCGGTCTGGTCATCTTTGGCGCTGAGGATGGCACGGTTTACGCCCTAGACGCCGGTAGTGGAGAGGAACGGTGGCGCAAAGCTCTAGAGCCGGCGACTCAAATTCGCGCCTCCCTTTATGTTGATGATGGTGTCGTCTATGTCCATGCAGTAAACCAAAAGCTTTACGCCCTCGACGCAGAGAGCGGCTCTGAGCTATGGCGTTTTCCATCGGGCAATTGAGGTAACTAGCGAGTTATGAAGTTAAGCAGAAGAAATATAATCATCATCCTCTTGGTTATTGCGCTTATCGCTATTTTGGTGGCCTTTGGGCCGGTGCGTGTTTGGAATGTTGTCCTTCTTGAGCCCATACTTAACCTTCTCATTCTTCTCTCCAGCGCCTTTTTCGGTAGCTTCGGAATTGCCATTATTGTCTTGGTCATAATTGTGCGCCTTCTCACGCTGCCCCTCACCTTGAGGCAACTGCGCTCCACAAGGGCGATGCAGGCGCTCTCGCCCAAGCTCCAGGAAATCCAGAAGAAGTACGGCAAGGATCAGCGAAAGCTCCAGCAAGAGATGGCTAAGGTCTACAAGGAGTCCGGTGTAAGCCCCTTAGGTTGTGTTTGGCCCTTACTCCTTCAGTTTCCTATCTGGATTGCCCTTTATCAGTCGATCATGAAGGCCCTGGCGACGTCTCCTGAGCAGCTCTTAAGTCTCTCTCAGAACCTATACTCTTTGCCCATCATTCATCAAATGGTGCCTCTTGAGGCGAAGTTCCTCTGGCTTAACCTCGCTGTTCCTGATCCCTGGTTTATCCTGGCCATCCTCTGTGGCGGGTCGATGTGGGTATTGCAGAAGATGTCCACCGTTTCTTCCCCAGACCCGAGGACACAGTCGATGAATAGAACCATGCTGTGGATGATGCCCCTAATGTTTGCCCTGTTTACATTCTTGGTTCCCAGTGGGCTGGCACTATTCTGGGTGGTATCCAACATTGTTGGCATTCTGGTGCAGTACCGTGTCAGCGGGTGGGGTGGTCTGTTCGCTCGGGCTCCGGCGCCGGCAGCGAAGCCGGCCAAAGGGCGGAAAATGGAGACCGCTGAGGGGGCAATGCAGGAAGGCAAGTTGGCAACTGAAGAGGTGAAAGCACAGAAGAGGGTGGAGCATGGAAAGTCTGGAGATAAGCGCAAAGACCGTAGAAGAAGCAGTCGAGCTCGCTCTAGAAAGGCTCGGCGCAAGTCGTGATGAGGTGGAAGTAGTTGTTCTAAAAAAGGGTAGGTCCGGCTTCTTGGGCATCGGCGGTGAGGAAGCTGTGGTGAGGGTGACAAGGTGTCAATCTGAAGAGGCGACGCGAGTTGCGGTTGTCTTGGCCAAAGAAGTGCTGGAGAAGCTTCTTTCCCTAATGAGGATTTCTGGCACCGTTCGTGTCAGTGAGCCAGCCAGGTTGGGAGCTATCAGCCTGGAGGTCACTGGCGAGGACCTGGGCATTCTCATTGGGCGGAGGGGAAACACCCTGGCTTGCCTGCAATACCTTGTCTTTCTTATGGTGAGCCATCAGGTGAAGGCTCGGGTGCCTGTGACTGTGGATGTGGAGGGGTATCGAGAGCGCCGCCGTGAGGCGCTCAGGAACTTGGCGATTCGCATGGCCGAGCGGGTCAAGGAGACCGGGCAGTCGGTGACCATGGAGCCGATGCCGCCAGGCGAGCGACGCATCATTCACCTGACGCTCCGGGATTACCCTGGGGTGACCACGCAGAGCATTGGCGAGGGCGATAATCGCAAGGTTACCATTATCAGTAAAGAGTAGCTAATTCAGCTTGACTTGCTGTCCGTCCTTTGCTAGTATCTAGAGGTCAAGGGTATCGCTGGAAGAAAAGCCGTTGGGGGTGTGGCACGATGGGTGAATTAGATTTGTGGGAATCCGACAAGCTAGAAATCACAGTCTTAATAGACAATTACACTGACCTACTGTTGATGGACAGCACCGAGGTCGTTAAGCGACCGCCGCTCCAACTCGTTACTGAGAAAGCGCCTCTGGCGGAACATGGACTATCGTGTCTGCTCAAGGTCTACGCTGGCTCAGAGGAACACATAGTGCTCCTGGACGCAGGCATATCGACGACCTGTCTCCGGCACAATGCCGCCGCTTTGGGAGTAGACTTGAGCAAAGTTGAGGCTGTGGTGGTGAGCCACGGTCATTTCGACCATTTCGGAGGTGTTAACGGAGTTCTTACCAGGGCCAAGAAAGGGATTCCACTTGTCCTCCATCCCGATGCCTTTCTTCACGCCCGTCTGAACATCCCCTTTCTTGGGCCACCGATATACATGCCCACATTGTATGAAAAGGCGTTAAAGCAAGCCGGGGTGAGGCTTCGCAAAGCCAAGGAGGCTTCTACACTGGCCTCGCACCTCATCCTGGTTCTAGGCGAGGTGGAGCGAGTAACGGATTTTGAGAAAGGTCTTCCTTTTCTTGAGGTGAAAATCGATGGCGAATGGGTTCCGGACCCTTTTCTTCATGACCAAGGGGTAGCGGTCAAGGTGAAAGGCAGGGGCTTGGTGGTCATCAGCGGCTGTGCTCATGCCGGTATCATCAATACCGTGAAGTACGCCCAGAAAGTGGCGGCAACGGACAAGGTACATGCAGTTCTTGGCGGATTTCATCTCACCGGGGCGATTATGGAGCCAAATGTTGGGCCCACGATTGAGGAGATGAAAAAGATTGGCCCGGACTTCGTTGTGCCCATGCATTGTACCGGATGGAAGCCCATCAATCGCTTTGCCCAGGAGATGCCTGAGCAGTTCATCCTTAACAGTGTCGGGACAACCTATGTCTTCCAATAGTCAGGTGAATCGGCCGATTGAGTGTATTTGCTCAAAAGTCAAGAAGCCTTAGCCTGGCCGAGTTGTCGGCTAGCAACCATTATATAGAATGCAAAGGCAATGATGGAGACGAGTAGGAGGGGAAGGCGCCCAGCGAGTCTGGTATGGTGGAAGCAGATGCCGCCCGCCTCTCTGAAAATCCCTCCGGAGCTGCCAACCGAACGGTGAGAGCGTGAGCTAGACGCTCAGTAGGCTTGGCCGGCCTCGTCAGCCGTTATCCACGACGAGGGCATGAAGGGTGCCTTTTGTGAGTGCCCCGATGTATCGGGGAAGGAGGGTGGTATCGCGGGTTGCAAGCTCGTCCCTTGAGGACGGGCTTTTTAATACTTTTTGATCGGTGCCAGAAAAGAGGCGAAGAATGTTCAAGCCGATCCTGAGCCGGGTGAGCTTCCCCGAGCTGGAGAAGCGAATCCTTGGTTTCTGGAAGGAGCGGCGCATCTTCGAGCGGAGCGTTGAGGAGCGCCAAGGCGGCCCTCTCTTTGTCCTCTATGAGGGGCCGCCAACGGCTAATGCCAGCCCCGGGGTGCACCATGTCCTGTCGCGGGTGTTCAAGGATGTAATCCCCCGCTATAAGACGATGAAGGGCTACTGCGCCCCGAGAAAAGGGGGATGGGACACCCACGGGCTGCCTGTAGAACTGGAGATAGAGAGGAAGCTGGGCTTTTCCTCCAAAGGCGAGATCGAAGGTTTTGGCATTGCTGACTTTAACCAACTCTGCCGACAGAGCGTGTTTCGTTATGTCAAGGAATGGGATGAGCTCACCGAGCGCATTGGGTTTTGGGTGGATACCGAGCATCCCTATATCACCCTGGATAACAGCTATATTGAGTCCTGCTGGTGGGTTATAAAGCAGCTTTGGGAGAGGGGTCTCATCTATCAGGGGTATAAGGTCACCCCCCACTGCCCCCGCTGCGGCACATCGCTCTCCTCCCATGAGGTGGCCCTGGGCTACGATGAGGCCGATGACCCCTCGGTCTGGGTCAAGTTCAAGCTGACAGAACAGGCGGTTGATTCCGCGGGATTTACCACCCGGCCTGGTCTACCAATCTATCTTCTTGCTTGGACGACTACGCCCTGGACATTGTTGGGTAACACCGCCCTTGCTGTTGCAGAGGATTCAGAGTATGTATTGGTCAGGTTGAAGGGGAGGCCAGCTGATGAACATCTGATCTTAGGCAAGGCACTCTTAGAAAACGTTATAAAGGATGAATACAAGATTATCCAAACTATGCGTGGAGAGGACTTAGTAGGCTTGACCTATGAATCCCTCTATGATCTTGCGGACGAAAATAAATACCCAGGTTTTGGGTATATATTTCAATTCACGAAGGGCGCGCCACGCCCAGCTCTTAGCTGGGAGATGATTGGAACGTTAAATACATATCAGGTGGTTGCTGGGGACTTTGTATCGATGGAAGAGGGCACTGGAATTGTCCATATCGCCCCGGCCTATGGAGAGGTGGATTTCGAACTGGGGCGCAAAGAAAGTCTATGGTTTTTACATCCGGTGCGCTTGTCAGGCAAATTTGATGATGCCCTTGAGTCATTCAATGGCAAATTCGTCAAAGACGCTGACCCCCTCATCATCGAAGACCTGAAATCGAGGGGGCTGCTTTACCGCAGTGAGAGGATTCGCCATACCTATCCCTTCTGCTGGCGCTGCTCCACCCCCCTTCTCTACTATGCCAAGCCCTCGTGGTATATCAGGACCACGGCCAAGAAAGAGAGGCTCATCTCCGGCAATGAGGAGATCAACTGGTATCCGGAGCACATCAAGCGCGGCCGCTTCGGCGACTGGCTGGAGAACAATGTGGACTGGGCCTTCTCCCGCGAGCGCTACTGGGGGACGCCGCTGCCGGTGTGGCGCTGCCAGAGTTGTGGCCATGATGAGTGCATCGGCAGCCTGGATGAACTCATGGCCAAGCCGGGGTTCTCCGGCCTGCCCCAGCCGCTTGACCTGCATCGTCCCTATATCGATGAGGTAACCTTTGATTGCAGCCAGTGTAAGGGCGAAAAAATGCGGCGCCTGCCCGAGGTGCTCGATGCCTGGTTTGATTCCGGGGCCATGCCCGTGGCGCAGTGGCACTACCCCTTTGAAAATGAGGATGTCTTTCGCCGCTTCTTCCCCGCCGACTACATCTGCGAGGCGGTGGATCAGACCCGGGGCTGGTTCTACACCCTTCACGCCCTCTCCACCCTGCTTTTCGATCGCCCTTGCTTCAGGAATGTGATCTGCCTGGGCCACATCCTCGATGCCAAGGGTGAGAAGATGAGCAAGTCCAAAGGGAATGTGGTTGACCCGTGGTCGGTCCTGAACACTCACGGTGCCGATGCCCTGAGGTGGTATCTTCTCACCTCATCGCCGGCAGGGAGCGTGCGCCGCTTCTCATCGGAGCTGGTGGCCGAGGCGTTGAGAAAGTTTCTCCTCACCCTGTGGAATACCTACTCCTTCTTTGTCACCTATGCCAATATCGACAAGTTCGACCCCCGTTCGGCGGCGAATGTCCCCCGCCAGTCAGAGCTTGACCGCTGGATCATATCCGAGCTCAACCAGCTCATCGATGAAGTGACCAAAGCCCTGGAGGGCTATAATCCCACAGACGCCGGTCGCAGCATTCAGGGCTTTGTCGAGAACCTGTCCAACTGGTATGTGAGGCGGAGTCGTCGCCGCTTCTGGAAGAGCGAGAACGATGCCGACAAGCTAGCGGCTTATGCCACACTCTATGAGTGCTTGGTCACTCTGTCCAAGCTTCTGGCACCGCTCACTCCCTTTGTTGCCGAGGAGATGTATCAGAACCTCGTGCGCTCCATCTATCCTGATGAGCCGGAGAGCGTGCACCTGGCGCAGTTTCCGGTCGCCGACCTGTCCAAAGTGGACGAGCGTTTGGTTCAGGACATCCAGTTGGCGATGAAGGTGGCCAGCCTGGGGAGGGCGGCCAGGAGCGATGCTGGCATCAAGGTGCGCCAGCCCCTAGCCAAGGTGCTGGTGGCAAAGGTTGATGCGAAGGAACTATCTGAATGGGAGAAGGAGTCCCTCCGGCGATTAGAGTCCCAAATTCTGGAAGAGCTTAATGTGAAAGAATTGGAGTTCAGTAGCAGGAAAGAGTTCCGAAGTGTCGAAGTTGAATCAAATGTGGACTTGAAGGATCCGGAGAATGAGTTCCTTCTAAGACGTATAAAAGAAGATTTGCCTGATTTCGATGAGAACGATATTACTTTCACGGTCAAGAGGGATCCTCATGTCCAGCCTGATATGCAATCAGCCAATGTTATTATGAAGGACAAACCCGGATACGCAGTAGCCCAGCAGGGTGGCTATGCCGTCGCCATCGATACCGAGATCACCCCTGAGCTCGCCGCTGAGGGCATGGCGCGGGAGCTGGTTCACCGCCTCCAGACCATGCGCAAGAAGGCCGACTTTGACATCGCCGATTATATTTACACCTATTACCAGGCCGGCCCCTCGCTGCGTCGGGTAATACAGGAGTTTGCCCCCTACATTAAGCAGGAGACCCTCTCCCGCGACCTCATTGAAGGTGCCCCCGAGAGGGATGCCTACACCGAGAGCCACCGCATCGATGGCGAGGAGGTGGTGCTGGGGGTGAAGAAGCAGTCTTCCCCCTGAGCACTTCGGGTAGGCAAACCGACAGAAAAGGGGCTTTTGGTTTACATCAATTCCTGCTAGCAGGAGGCACTTTAACAACAGTTCATCAACCCCATCCCCTGTGTCCCCTTCCCCTTGCCAAGGGGAAGGGGAGGAGATTGGAAAGAGGGGCTAGCGCCCCTCTTAAACGCCCGGCTACTTTGCCCTGAGGAGAGTCAAAGAGAGGCGGGCAACGTCATTGCCAGGAGCGCTAGCGGCGAAGCAATCTCTGTTACCATCAAGGCACTTTAGGCAGTTGTGCCAGAGCCTCCTTAACCTTCTCCTCAGGATATTCGTAGTCCTCCAGCTTGCCCGAGAGGTAGCTCTCGTAGGCACCCAGGTCGAAATGCCCGTGCCCGCTCAGGGCCAGCAGGATGGTCTTTTTCTTCCCTGACTGTTTGCATTTAAGAGCCTCATCGATAACCACCTTGATGGCATGTGCCGGCTCTGGCGCCGGGATGATGCCCTCGGCGCGGGCGAACTGGACTGCTGCCTTGAAAACAGGGATCTGATACTCGGCGCGGGCGGTGACGAAGCCCAGCCTGACCAGAAGGCAGACGATGGGGGCCATCCCGTGGTAGCGAAGCCCACCGGCGTGCACCGGAGGCGGGACGAAGGAATGCCCCAGGGTATACATCAAGACGATTGGCGCTAGCCCGGCTACATCCCCGAAGTCCCAGGCATAGGGGCCCTTGGTCACTGTGGGACAGGCCTGGGGCTCGACGGCGATGATCTCAAGTTTGGGCTTCTTTCCTTCGATTTTGTCCTTGACGAAGGGCAGGAACACCCCGGCGAAGTTGGAGCCGCCGCCGATGCAGCCAACGATAATGTCGGGATAGGCGTCGATCTTCTCCAGCTGCTTCTTGGCCTCCTGCCCTACGACGGTCTGATGGAGCAGTACATGGTTGACGACACTGCCTAGCGAGTACAGAGAGTCTTCGCGGCCGGCGGCATCCTCGCATGCCTCGCTGATGGCGATCCCCAGGCTTCCCGGGCAATCGGGGTCCTCCTTGAGGATGCGGCGCCCGATCTCAGTATCCTGGCTGGGGCTGGGCACCACCTGAGCCCCCCACGTCTCCATCATGATCCTTCGGTAGGGTTTCTGGTGATAGCTCACCTTGACCATATAGACCTTTAGCGCTAGGCCTAGGAACTGGCAGCCCAGGGCCAGGGCGCTGCCCCATTGCCCGGCGCCGGTCTCCGTGGCCAGGCGCTTGCACCCCTCTTTCTTGGCGTAGTAGGCCTGGGCCACGGCGGTGTTCAGCTTGTGGCTCCCCGCCGGGCTAACCCCCTCATACTTGTAGTAGATATGGGCCGGGGTGTCTAGGGCCTTCTCCAGGCGAAATGCCCTGATGAGCGGGGTCGGACGCCACAGCTTGTAGATCTCCTGCACCTCCTCCGGGATGTCGATGTAGCGCTCCTTGCTGAACTCCTGCTCATCGAGGGCGCGGGCATAGAGCATCGGTGGCAGCCTGGTTGGCTCCTTGGTGGCTGGATGCCGCAGTGGCGGTAGCGGCTCAGGCAGGTCGGCCTGAATGTTGTACCAGCTTTTGGGCATTTCCTTTTCTGTCAAGATAATCTTGGTGTCCATTCTCCCTCCTTTCT
>CAYSLE010000031.1:0-11523 GCA_964431905.1 uncultured Dehalococcoidales bacterium
CAGGCGAGGAATCTGGCGCAGGGGGTGGAGATATGGTCCCGGATGCTAAATGGGCAGCTCACCATCTTCATGGGGCTCGCTGGCGCAATGATCCCGGCGGGGATGCGCCAGGTTATGGTCTACCTCATTGAGCACCGCCTCATCGATTGTCTGGTATCGACCGGCGCCAATCTGTTTCACGACCTCCACGAGAGCTTGGGAAAGTCTCACTGGCAGGGCCACAGCTCTGTTGATGACGACGAACTGGCGAGAGCAAAGATCTATCGCATCCATGATACACTCGTCTCAGAGAGGGAATTCGACCAAACCGAGGAATTTGTCATCGCTTTTTCCCGCGGGCTGGAGCAAGGCCGGGCTTACACCACCAGGGAGTATTTCTTTTTACTAGGCCAAGAGCTGCTGAAGCAAGGGAAGAAAGAGGGGATCCTCAGCGCGGCAGCAAGGGCCAATCTCCCCATCTACTGTCCCGCCCCCGGCGATAGCGTCTTTGGCACGGCGCTGGCGGCAGCGCAGGTGAAACGGGGAAATCACATCCTCTTCGATGTGATCAAGGACGTGGTGGAGATGATCCAGATCGCCTGCTCCGCCTCCTCTACTGGGGTGATCTTCATCGGTGGGGGGACACCGAAGAATTTCATCCAGCAGGTGGAGCTCTGCGGCCATATCCTGGACAAGCCTCTCAGCGGGCACCGATATGCTATCCAGATCACCACCGACGCTCCTCAGTGGGGAGGGCTGAGCGGCTGCACCTTTAATGAGGCCCGCTCCTGGCGGAAGATCACTCACGACGCTGCCACCATCACCATAAACTCCGATGCCACCATCGCCCTCCCTATTATGGTAAGCGCCCTTAGCGAAGGGGCCGCCGACGCCATCAAGAATAGGAAGAAGCCGTCCTTCGTTTTGGGAAGGGAACTCACCACCCCATGAACCGGGAACTCTTTTACCCTGCACGAAACTTCGCTGCTCTCCCTCCCCAATACTCCGACTTCGAAACATCGAAGGTAGTGGTCCTCCCCATCCCCTACGACAGCACCACCGACTGGCGAAGTGGCTCCAGGGATGGCCCCATGGCCATCATCGATGCCTCCCAGTATCTTGAGTTTTACGATCAGGAGCTCGACCGGGAGACCCACCTTGTGGGCATTCACACCCTACCCGAGCTCCAGCCTTCGATGAAAGGGCCGGAAGCGACGATTGAGCGCGTATACAAAGTAGCACGCGACCTTGTCGCACGTGATAAGTTCGTGGTAATGCTCGGCGGGGAACACTCGCTTACCCTGGGCATGGTAAGGGCTTTCAAGGAGAGGTTCCCTGGCCTCTCAGTGCTCCAGCTCGATGCCCATGCCGATGTCCGCGATGAGTATGAGGATTCAAGATATAACCATGCCTGTGTGATGAGAAGAGTGCTGGAGTGCTGTCCTATTGTTCAGGCAGGCGTTCGCAGCCTAAGCCTTGAGGAGTATCATTTCCTGAGGCTAAATCGGTTGCAGCCCTTCTTCGCCGAAGGCCTCCCTCTGGATGAGAAGGCCATTGCCTCCGCCCTCTCCCAGGAGGTGTATATCACCATCGACCTCGATGTCCTAGAACCATCGATCATGTCAGCGGTGGGCACCCCGGAGCCCGGGGGCCTGGGATGGCACGAGGTGCTGCGCATATTGCGGCAGGTGGCGCAAGAGAAGCACATTGTGGGCTTCGACCTGGTGGAGCTTTGTCCCAGGGAGGGGCCGTCAGTCTGCGCCTTCCTCGCCGCCAAACTCGCCTACAAACTGATAGGTTATACCACCTCACCTCCAGCGCTTTAGTCTCGCCTCAAGCTCTTGAAGCAACATATCCTTCTAGCCCGATTGACTATGTGTCATTGTTGGTGTAAGGTGGAAATAGACTAAGAAAGCGGTTAGAACCAAGAATGGGTCGGACGATTCAACTGGGCAGGCTCTTTGGCATTCCCCTCCGGCTGGACTATAGCTGGTTTCTTATCTTCATACTGATAACGGTGATGCTCTCTTATTTCTATTTCCCCGACAGCTTTCCCCTTTGGCACCCAGCCTACTACTGGATCGTGGGCATCGCCACCAGCATTCTGTTCTTTGCCTCAGTGCTAGCCCATGAGCTGGCGCACAGCCTGGTAAGCATCAGGGGTGGCATCCCGGTAAAGAGCATCACCCTCTTCATCTTCGGCGGCGTTGCCCATGTGGTAAAGGAGGCATCTCGCGCCAGCATCGAGCTGCGAATGGCTGCCGCCGGCCCGCTCTCAAGCCTGGTGCTGGCCGCTATATTCTACGGCATCGCCTGGCTAAGCAGCGACTTCAATGAGTATCTAGCAGCGTTGACGTCGTGGCTTGCCTACATCAATGGCGTCCTCGCCGTGTTCAACATGATACCAGGGTTCCCCCTAGATGGCGGGAGGGTGCTGCGCTCCATCGTCTGGCTTGCTACGGGAGACTATATGCGGGCAACGCGAATTGCCACTATGGCGGGGTATGGGGTTTCATATCTATTCATCGCCGGCGGCATTTTCATGACCTTTTTCCTTAAGGGTGGTTGGTTCAATGGCCTGTGGTTCATATTCCTCGGCTGGTTCCTCAATAGCGCTGTCAGGAGCACCTATCGCGAGACGTCGCTTCGTGAGTCCCTAAAGGGCTTCACCGCCCAGGATGTGATGACCCGTGACTTTCCCCCAGTTCCGCGCAACATCACCATCAGGGAGCTGGTTCAAGGGCTGCTCCTCACCAGCTCCAGGCAATCCTTCATGGTTACCGAAGGGGAGACGGTGGCCGGGCTGCTCACCCTGCGCCAGATAAAGGGCGTGCCCCGCGAATTGTGGGACACCACCACCGCGGGGCAGGCCATGACCCCGGTGGCGAATCTGAAGGCGGTGCGCCCCACCGATGATGCCCTCAGTTTACTGGAAGGGATGGATGAGCAGGGTTTAGACCAAGTGGCTGTGGTCAGGGAGGGGAGGGTGATCGGGGTGATCCTTCGCGAGGATTTGGTTCGCTTTGCCCAGAGGCTCCGCGAGCTGAATAGGTAATCTCGAACTTTAGGCTACACTCAGAGGCCACCCTCAGCCACGATTTATGAAGCGGCTTACAAATGCAGTGCCTAACAAATAGGCCAAAAATTCACCCCTGGGCCAGCCGGTGTATCCTTTCCGCCAGTTCCACGATCTCCAACCTGCCGGCTAGCGGCTGCTGCCACCTCATCGGTATACCCACCAGCCCGTAGCCGGCCCCGGCCAGGGCCCCACATACCGCTCCGATGGTATCGGCATCACCGCCTAGGTTCACCGCGGTCACCAGGGCATCCTCAAAGGATGAAGTGTTCAAGAAACACCACAGCGCCGCTTGAAGGGTGTCCAGGACAAAGCCCGAGGGGACTATGTCCTCCAGCCGCATTCCGGCTACTCTCGCCACCGCCTTACCAACCTCGGCGTTCTCGATGCCCTCTGTTACCCTTTCCAGAAGCGCATCCCTCCCCTCATAGACGAGCTGGGAGATGGCCAGGTTTAGTGCCACCGCCCCCCAGCAGGCCCGTGGGTCCCAATGGGTGATCAGGGAGCTATCGATGCTATCGCGGATCAACCGCTCCCGGTCTTTGCCATCAAGCAGGGCGATAGGGGCGCAGCGCATGATGCTGCCATTGCCGGCAGATATACCCCCCAGCCGGTCATGGGCCATCCTCCCCGCATCTCGCCAAGAGGCGCCTCTTCTCAATGCATCCAGAACAACCCAGGTGGTGCGGCCGATGCCTAAGGCCCCGGCCTCAAACCAGCCCAGAAATTTCCGGGCCGCATCATCGGGGTCGAAGCGCCCTCGCTCCACGATGCTGCGGGCGATACACAGCATCATTGCCGTATCATCGGTCCATTCCCCAGGTCCCAACCCCAGCCAGCCACCGCCCAATAGTTCGTTCACCCGACCGTATTGGCGCTGGATCTCCTCCGGCCACATCCCCTCCACCGGAGCCCCCAGGGCATCGCCCACGGCAAGCCCCACCAGACAACCTTGAAAGCGATCTAAAGTATCCACCATCTTGTAAAGGCTGTTTAAGAATAGCACCTCAACAATAGTGCATCAACCCCATCCCCTTTGTCCCCTTCCCCTTGGCAAGGGGAAGGGGAGAAGGTTTGAAAGAAGGGCTCGCGCCCCTCTTAAACGCCCTCTAATTTGTGGAGGGTCAAAGAGAGGCAGAGCCTCTCTTATTAAAAGTCTTCCCCCTCTCCCTCAGGGAGAGGGGGATAAAGGGGGTGAGGGTTCTAGGGGCTAGAAATGGCTCGGCAAAAGCTCTATAATTTCGCCGAGGGCAAGGGTGTGAACATAGAGAAACTGAAAACTACGGTGATGAAGGTGGTGGACGCTCGCCGAGAGGAGCTTGTCGAGCTAAGCCTGAGGATTCATCAGAACCCAGAGCTGGGATTCCAGGAGATAAAAGCGTCCGGTTGGCTGACTTCCTACCTTGAAGCAAACGGCTTCACCGTCGAAAGAGGGATTTGCCAGCTGCCCACCGCCTTTCGCGGCAGCTACGGATCGCGGAAACCGGCCATCGCCCTTCTCGCCGAATACGATGCCCTGCCCCAGGTGGGACATGCCTGCGGCCACAACATAATAGCTGCTGCTGCCGTCGGCGCCGCCGTTGCCTCCAGGGATGCCATTGACCAGGCCGGGGGGAGCATTGTTGTTATCGGCACCCCAGCCGAGGAGCTGCACGGGGGCAAGGTGACCATGGCGGAAAGGGGCGCCTTCGAGGAACTGGATGCCGCCATGATCGTGCACCCCAGCGTGGTGGACATGGCCAGCATCCAGGCCCTGGCCTGCATCGGGCTGGAGGTGGAGTTCCGGGGCAAAGCAGCCCACGCCGCCGCCTTCCCCCAGGAAGGGGTCAATGCGCTGGAGGCAATGATACTGGCCTTCAACGGGATAAACTCCCTCAGGCAGCACATCAGAGAGCGGGCCCGCCTTCACGGCATCATCACCCAGGGGGGCGAGGCACCCAATATCGTCCCCGCCTATACCGCGGGCAGCTTTTTGGTGCGGGCTGAGGATGAGGCCTATCTTGATGAATTGAAGGAGAAGGTGCTAAACTGTTTTAAGGCCGCGTCTTTAGCTACCGGGGCCCGCCTGGAGTATAAGTGGGCGGCATACTATGCCCCGCTTAAGACCAATCCTGCCCTGGCGGAGGTATTCGCTAAGAATATGGAAGTCCTGGGTCGTAACTTGTGGGCCAAAGTAGAAAGAGGGCTGGGCTCCAGCGATGCGGGCAATGTCAGCGTTTTGGTGCCCACCATCCATCCCATGGTGGCTATCGCGCCCTTGGACGTTATATCCCACTCACCTGAGTTCGCTGAGGCGGCGGCCTCTGAAGAAGGAAATCGCGGGCTCCTCGATGGGGCCAAGGCATTGGCGATGACGGTGGTGGACCTTGTTGCTCAGCCCGGGCTGATGGACAGGATAAGGGAGGAATTCCTGGCCTCTAAATAGTATAAAAAGGCTCAAGCTATGTGGGAAATAATCGTCATAGTCATCCTGTTATGTGTTGGTATCCTATTAGCGTATTACCTGTATAAAATCTGGACTGAATTCCGGGGATACAAAGCAGGGGAGCAAAAAAGGCTAGAAGAGGCCCGCAAGCAAGCCATTGAACAAAGCAGAGCAGTTTTAGGGGGTAAATTCACAGAGCAAATGACCCCGTATTTGCCTGAATTCAAGTACGATCCGACCGAGGCTCGCTTTATCGGGACTCCTATCGATCTTGTAGTCTTCCCCGGATTAGCACAGGGAGACCCGACGGAAATAGTGTTAATCGAAGTCAAAACAGGCAGATCGGAAAGGCTCTCCCCTAAGGAGCGAAAGATTCGTGAGCTTGCTGAAGCAGGTAAGGTAAGATGGGAGTTGATCTATCGCACTTCCGCTGAAGAAAAGGAAGTCTAAGGGACACAAAACTGGCAAGTTGAGCCCTTGACCATAAATGGGAAAGTTAGCCATGGAACTCTATCTCGGCATCGATGTCGGCTCGGTGACCACCAAATTTGCCGCGGTGGACGAAGAGGACCGGCTTATTAGCTCCCTCTATCTGCGCACCCAGGGCAGGCCTATCGCTGTGGTGCAGCAGGGCCTTAGGGAGATGGCCAGTAAACTGCCCCAGGCCACCATTCGAGGGGTGGCCACCACCGGTAGCGCCCGCTACCTGGCCGGGGTGGTGGTGAGCGCCGATGTGATTAAGAACGAGATCACCTCTCAGGCGATGGCTGCACTCCACTTCCTGCCCCAGGTTCAGACCGTTATCGAGATCGGGGGGCAGGACAGCAAAATCATCATGATTAGAGATGGCGTGGTTACCGACTTTGGGATGAATACAGTATGCGCCGCGGGCACCGGCAGCTTCCTGGATCAACAGGCACAGCGCCTGAATATTAGGATCGAGGATTTGGGCCAGATGGCGCTGGGGAGCAAGAGGCCGGCGCGCATCGCCGGGCGGTGCACCGTGTTCGCCGAGTCAGACATGATCCATAAACAGCAATCGGGCCACCGGATCGAGGATATAGTCTACGGCCTGTGCCTAGCCCTGGTGCGTAACTACCTGAATAATGTAGGCCTGGGGAAGGAGATCCTACCCCCTATCGTGTTTCAGGGGGGCGTTGCCTTTAACCGGGGCATGGTGAGAGCCTTCGAGGAGACTCTGAATACCGTGGTCATCGTCCCTCCCCACCCTGAGGTGATGGGCGCCATTGGGGCGGCACTACTGGCCCATGAGGAGATGGCCATCCGCGGCAACGGGACAAGGTTCAAAGGCTTCGAGGTGGCTGAAGCCGATTTCGGCACCTCCTCCTTCGAATGCAAGGCCTGCCCCAGCCTGTGCGAGATCGCCCAAATCTTTCTCGACGGCAAGGTGCTGGCGCGATGGGGGGGGCGATGCGATATCTGGGAAAGGATGTGAGATGAGAATCGCTCTTGATGCTATGGGAGGGGAACACGCCCCCAGCGAGGTGGTTAAGGGAGGGGTGGCCGCTGCTCGCGAGCAAGGGGTAGAGGTGGTGCTGGTGGGCCAAAGGAGTGCCCTGGAGGCAGAACTCAAAGATCAACGTTTCCATCTCCCCATTGTTGACGCCAGTGAGGTAGTGGGATTCAAGGATGCCCCGGTGCGGGCAGTGAGACGTAAGCAGGATTCATCCATTGTGGTGGGAACCAACCTACTCAAGGCAGGCGATGTCTCCGCCTTTGTCTCCGCCGGCAATAGCGGGGCAGTGGTCACCGCAGCAATCCTCACCCTGGGAAACATCGAAGGGGTGGAGCGCCCGGCGCTGGGCTTCCTCTTCGCCCCCCCTTGGCCCACTGTTCTCCTCCTCGATGTCGGTGCCAACCCAGATTGCAAGCCGAGGCACTTGGTCCAATTTGCTCAAATGGGCAGCGTCTATATGGAACGGCTTTTCGGGATCCAGCGCCCCAGAATTGGGCTCCTGTCTAATGGTGAGGAAGAGACTAAGGGGAATCTTCTGGTTCGAGAGACCCACCAACTACTGAAAAACACCGACTTGAACTTCGTGGGCAATGTTGAAGGAGAGGATATAGTCGGCGGAATAGTGGATGTGGTGGTTACCGATGGTTTCACCGGCAATGCCGTGCTCAAGGCCAGCGAAGGGCTGGGCGTGTTTGTGTATCAAACGCTGAGGCAAACGCTAAACAGCAGGCCCGATTTCAGGGTGGTCGCCTTCTTCCTTGAGCCGGCGCTGCGTGCCTTTGCCCGAAGGCTGGACTACAGAGAGTATGGTGGGGTGCCCCTTCTGGGGGTAAAGGGGAATGTGATCATGGCTCACGGCAGGAGTGACGCCAGTGCTATTAAGAATGCTATTTTCAGCGCCAAACGGGCGGCAGAGCAGGAGCTGGTAGCAGCAATGCAAAAGGGGATAACATAGACAAGGAGTAGTTTATGGCCAAGCCAGTGGTTGTCGATGATAGAAACTTTGACCAAAAAGTGCTCAAGGCGAAAACGCCGATGCTGGTGGACTTCTGGGCCCCATGGTGCGCACCTTGTCGCGCCGTGGCCCCGATACTGGACAAGCTCGCCGATGAATATGAAGGGAGATTGGGTTTCGCCAGGCTCAATGTCGATGAGGCCCCGGCAAACGCCACCAAGTATGGCATTTCCGCCATCCCCACCCTCCTCCTGTTCAAGGAGGGGAAGCCTGTTTCTCAGATCGTTGGCTTCAGATCCAAAGCCGAGCTGAAGAAGGCTTTGGATGAAATCATGACCTAAGCCCAAGGGGAACCATGACCTCAGTCCCAATTCGAGTTACCATCTTCGACAACACCGGTGAGGCTCAGTGCACCGGCTGCTACCGTATAGGCCGATCCCTGGAGGAGATAGCCGTCGTCACCCAGCAGTTGAAAGGGAAATATGGGGATGACGTCGAGGTGGAGTATATCGACCTCGCCGAGTCGGAAAACGACGACATTATGGCAAAGATACGAGCCCGTGAGCTGCCGCTGCCGGTGGTGGCGATAAATGGCGTCTTCAGGCTGGCCGGCGGTGCCGGATACCGGGATATCGTGGAAATGATCGAGACGCTGAAAGAGGTTGGCCTTGGATAAGGTCTATGATGTGATCATCATCGGCGGCGGCCCCGCTGGCCTGAGCGCGGGGTTATACGCATCCAGAGCGAGGCTAGCCACCCTGCTCATTGAAAAAGCCATCTTCGGCGGCCAGATCGCCAATGCCGAGCTTGTGGAGAACTACCCCGGCTTCCCCGATGGCATCTCCGGGTTTGATCTGGGCCAGCTCATGCACCAGCAGGCGACAAAATATGGCCTTGAGACCGTTGCCGCTGAAGTGATGGGGCTGGAACTCAGTGGGGCGGGAAATGTGGTGAAAACCACCGAGGGTCAATATACAGCAAGAGCGGTGATCATCGCCGGCGGCGCTGAGCCTAACCGCTTGGGTGTGCCTGGGGAGGAGGAGTTTGTGGGCAAAGGGGTTTCCTATTGCGCCACATGCGATGGCCCGCTGTTTAGGGACCAGGTGGTGGCGGTAGCCGGTGGCGGGGACTCGGCGGTGGAGGAAGGGATTTTTCTAACCAGATTCGCTTCAAAGGTCATCCTGATCCACCGCCGCAACCAGCTACGCGCTTCAAAGTTACTCCAAGAGAGGGCCTTTGCCAACCCGAAGATGGAGTTCCTGTGGGATACAGTGGTCGAGGAAATCCTCGGGGGTGATCTGGTAAAAGGGCTCAGAGTTCGTAATGTGAAAACCGGCCAGAGGTCGACCTTGGCGGTATCAGGCGTCTTTATCTATGTGGGGTTACATCCCAGCACCGATTACCTCCGGGGGCTCCTCCCCCTGGATGAAGAGGGGCGCATCTATACCGATGAGCGGATGCAGACCGAGATACCGGGGATCTTTGCCGCCGGCGATATCCGCCGAAACTCGCCGAGACAGGCGATATCGGCCGCAGGAGACGGGGCTACCGCTGCCCTTTCCGCAGAGAAGTTTCTTAGCCAACAATAGTTGCTTCAGAATTAAGTCCTCGCCCTCTCCGTTCCGCTCTTTATCAACACATTTCGCCTCAGAGACCACCGATAGCAGGTCGGCGATGGGACTTCAAGAGGAAGGCTGGCGGGTCAGCCCTCCGTCTGACCTTATTGGCACCAACCCCGCAGACAGCAGAGTTCTAGGCAGCCTCCTGACTCGCCTGTCTCTGCATTTCCTGGGCTACCAACTCCCGGTGGTAGTCGGCATCGCCCAGGGTATACTCGATGGTCTTGGCCCGCTTGAGGTAAAGATGGATGTCGTGGTCCCAGGTGAAGCCGATGCCCCCATGCACCTGGAGGGCATCGGCGGTGACCCGCCGATAAATGTCGCTGCACCAGGCTTTGGCCATGGAAACGGCCAGCGATGCCTCGGGCACGTCTTCATCCACAGCCCAGGCTGCCCAGTACATGATGGAGCGGGCGCACTCCACGTCGATGAACATGTTGGCACACTTATGCTTTATCGCCTGGTTCACACCTATGGGCCGGCCAAACTGGACCCTTTCCTTAGAGTAGTTCACGCTCATCTCCATCGCTGCCTGAGCGCCTCCCACCGCCTCAGCACACATGCCAACTGTGCCGTAGTGTATCAGCCGACTGGCCAAGGGCCAGCCCTGGTTTAGCTTCTGAAGTATGTTTGACTTGGCTACCCTCACCCCTTGTAGCTGCACCTCGCATAGCTTCTTGCCGTCAAGGGTGGTCCGGGGGACGATGCTTAGGCCTGGGCTTTGGGCATCCACGATAAAGGCGGTGATTCCCCTCCTCCCGGCGCTAGCGGTGGTTCGGGCGATAATGATGAAATGCTGAGCGATATGTGCATCTGGCACCAGCCTTTTTACACCGTTGAGCACGAAGTGACCATCTTGCCTCACTGCCTTGAGCGTGAGCCCAGAGGCATCGAAGCGGTCGGCGGAATCCTGGAGGCCGAGGCTGAAAATAGCAGCCCCTCGAGCAATTTGAGGGAGGAAGGTTTGTTTTTGCTCGTCATTACCCCCGAAGAGGATACCTAGCCCCCCATATATAGCGGTGGGCACAAAAGGCCCCGGCAGCAGCGCCCTCCCCATCTCCTCCAGCAGAACTGCCATATCGATAAAGTCTCCCCCGCTTCCGTCGTACTCCTCTGGCAACATCATTCCCTGCCATCCCAGCCCTGCCATCTCCTGCCAGAGGTCTGGGGAGTAGCCCAGTTTATCGGTCATCATCTCCCGAACTAGCGACTTGGGGCACCTGCTGTCAAGGAACTCCCGAGCTATTCTCTTGAGCATCTGCTGCTCTTGGTTAAGGCTAAACTCCATTTTTCACTCCTTCTCCGATTTTGGGTCTGTAGTCTACTAGCGGGGTAGTCCCAGCGCCCTTTCGCCGATCACATTACGCAGGATCTCAGAGGTTCCCATCTCTATGGTGTTACCCTTGGCCCGGAGGAAGAGATACTGCCACAGTCGAATATCCTCCTGACCCTGCACCAGGGAATTTACTCCCAGGATCTGGGTAGCGAGCTCCACCATCCTCTGGTTCATTTCGCTCCAGAACACTTTGCCGATCATCTCCTCAGGCCCGGGCATCCCCCCTTTAAGCCTGGCGGACAGAGACCGATAGCTGTTGAGCCTCACAATCTCACACTCGATGGCACACTGAGCCAGGCGTTGCCTGATAGCCGGATCCTCGATAGCCGGAGCGCCATTGCGCAGCGTCCTCGCTGCCAGTTTCGCTATCTCACCCAAGGTCTGCCGGAACACGATGGCCTGGGCGGTCCCCGCGCGCTCATAAGCCAGGGTGCCCATGGCCACATACCATCCTCTATTCTCCTCACCCACTCTGTTAGATTTCGGCACCCTAACGTTGTCTAAGAACATCTCGTTGAACTCGGCATCGCCAGTTATCTGACGAAGCGGCCGCACCTCAATGCCTGGGCTCTTCATGTCCATAAGCAGGTAGGTAATCCCGCGGTGCCGCGGCATGTCCTCGCCGCCGGTTCTCACCAGCAGCAAACACCAGTCGC